>NZ_VRVD01000342.1:0-4976 GCF_008040015.1 Methylobacterium sp. WL18
GGCCCTGTCGCTCGGCATGCAGCGGCGCGTCGCGCTGGCGCGGGCGCTCGCCGACGGGCCGCGGGTGCTGGTCCTCGACGAGCCGTTCGTCTCCCTCGACGATGCCGCGGCGGCCGAGCTGCGCGGATTGGTGGTCGACACCGTGGATTCCGCCGGAATGAGCGTCCTCATGGTGACCCATAACGTCGCCGAAGCGATCGGGATCGCCGACCGGCTGCTGCTCGTCTCGAAACGGCCGGCGACGCTCATGGCGAACGTGACGCTCGACCGCCCGCGCAGACAGCGCGACCGCGCCTGGGCCGAAACCACCCGGGCCGCGCTGGCGGCGGCGCATCCGGGGATCATCGCGGAGTAGCCTGTACGGCGTGCGAACCGCCCGCGGACACTTGCCGAGGGGTCAATTCGCCTTGGCGTCCACGTCCATCCGGTCGAGCAGGGCTGCCGGCGAGCGCGCCGCGCCGATATCGATGAAGCCGATGCCGGCGGGCTCCTTCGACTTCGCGTGCAGCACGAGCTTGCCCGGCTTCATCACGAACTGGCCCATCGCGGCGCCGATGCCCTTGGCCGCCGCCGTGTTGCCGAGGATCACCGGCACGCCGAGCAGGCTGGCGGTGACGTATTCCTTGCGCAGCTCGTCCGGTCGCAGGCTGAGATCCTTCGATTGCGCGGCGAGGAAGCGCTCGAACAGGCCGGCATTCTCCACCGTGAGGTCGAGGTTCTTGGCGCTCCCCGTGAACATCAGCATCGTGGCGGCGGGCAGGCTTCCGTTGAAGAGCTCCGGCCCGATGCCGCCGACGGTCCCGGACAGCCGGACGGTCCCGATATCGCGCCCCGAAATCGTGACTTCGCGCAGCGACAGGTCGCGGGCCTTCCCGTCCAGGGACGCGTCGGCCACGAGATCGAGGTCGAGATTCCGATAGCCGTAGGCCGGAAGCGCGCCGATGATCGGCGCCCCGGCGACGTACTCCGCCGGCAGGCTCAGGCCGGAGAGGGTCAGCCGCCCGGCCGTCGGAACCCCGTCCTGCGGCGGGCCGAAGGACAGCTTGGCTTCCCGCAGGGCCACCCGCCGTGTCGGCGCCGGCGTGATCGTCACCGCGAGCGGGTCGTCGGGCTGCACGATCGCGGGCTTGGGCTCCGGGAGCTTTCCGTCCGCGGACCGGCCCGTCGTCGGCTTCCCCGGTGCGGGGACGCGGGGGGTGGCGCGGGGATCCGGCGGGACGGTCTTGGGCAGCTCGGTGTCGAGCGGCAGGTCGATGCTCAGGTCGGTCAGCGTCAGGCCGCCCAGCGCCGGCGTCAGCCGATGCATCTCGGCATCGCTGAACCCGGACCGGCTGGCGGGATCGGCCGCGGCGTTGCGCAAAGCCGCGATGGTCGGCGCGAGCGAGACGTCCGCCAACGCGAGGCGGGCGAGATGCGCGCGCAGGCTGCCGCGCGCGAGCGTGATGTTCTCCAGGACCGTGCCCGCATCCGACCCGGCGGCGTAGGTCGCCCGCGCGATCTCGAACAGGACCGGTCCCTGCGGATCGGTGTTGCTGACGCTCAGGCCCTGCATGTCGAGGCTGCCCAACGTGGTGGCCTCGATCAGGTCGGCGGCCGAGGCCGCGAAGGTCCGACGGTCGTTGGGCCCCTGGAAGCCGGCGGCCACGATCTCGAACGCGCCGTTCCAGCCGTCCGGCACCTGCCGGCCGCCGAGGTCGCGCCCGTTCAGGCGCGCGATCTTCACGGTGGTGCCGCGTGCGTCCGAATAGGTCACGTCGGAGACCTGGATCGTGCCGTAGACCTTCTGGACCGGGCCCTTGCCGTCGCCCGGGACGGTGTAGAGCCGGTTCAGCGCCGCGAGGTCGAGATCTGTCGCCCGGACCTGGCCGTAGGTGCCGTCGCCGCGGTTGGGGCCCGTGACGGCGCTGACCGTCGCGCCCGCGGCAGTCAGTTCGCCCACGCGTCCGGCCTTCACGTCGCGGGCGACCACGTCGCGATAGGTGACGGTCTGGCGGTCGGTGCCGGGGCCGGCATGCTCCGAGCTGAGAACCGGGATCGTCAGGCTGCCGGCATCGAGCCGTGCCAGCCGCGCCTCCCAGGGCTCGGCCGAATCCGGTTTGAGGATCGCGGCAAGCTCATCCTTGGACAGGCGCGTGCCGCTGGCCGTCAGCTTGGGCGCCCGCAGCATCGTCCCGCCGAGCGGCAGCATGACGTCGGTGATCGTCACGTCCTGGACAGCGGCGGCGCCTTCCTGGGCCGCCAGCGGGGCCGGTGCCGCCGCCCCGGCGAGGCAGGCGAGGGCGCAGGTCGCGGCCAACGCCGACCGGAGGCGGGATCGGACCTTCGGATGGATCATGGGAGGGTCCGGATCACGGCTGAGCGGGGTTGCCGCATGGGTGCCGCGTTTTACCGGCCGAGGCAATCGGACACCGGAGGCGCGAGCCTTGAGCCGGCTCCAGTGTCGTAGCCGCGCAACGGCCGTCCCGAGGGGAGGCCGTTGCGTCGGGTCAGAGCGAGAAGGAGGTGCCGCAGCCGCAGGATGCGGTCGCCAGCGGATTCTCGATCTTGAAGGACTGGCCGATCAGGTCGTTCACGAAGTCGATGGTCGAGCCCGACATGTATTCCAGCGACACGGGATCGACGATCACGGTGGCGCCGTCGCGCTCGATCGCCACGTCCTGGGCCTCCCGGGACCGGGCGATGTCGAACGCGTAGGAGAATCCGGAGCAGCCGCCGCCGTTGACGCTGATGCGCAGAGACGCGCCCGGGGGCTCCGCCCCCATGATCTCGTTGATGCGCTTGGCGGCGCGGGGGGTCAGGGTGATCTCAGCCATCTTTGCTCTGGCCACGCAGCTGTTCGGTGGACGGCGTCGCCCGGCTGTTGCCGAGTCCGCCTAAGCCCACAAGATATGGGTTCGAGGCCCGCGCCGCAACGCGCCGGGCGGGGAGGGGTCATGATCAGGCTGCGTGAGATCGAGGATGGGCGCCGTGCGGCCGAACGGTGAGCGCTGGCGGGCGGCCTACGCCACGGATCCGGCGCGGACGCGCGGACGGCTGATCGCGGAGGCCTCCTCGCCGACCCGCAGCGACTTCCAGCGCGACCGGGACCGGATCATCCACTCCACGGCATTCCGCCGACTGAAGCACAAGACCCAGGTCTTCGTGCACCACGAGGGCGATCATTACCGCACCCGCCTGACCCACACCCTCGAGGTCAGCCAGATCGCGCGGGCGCTCGCCCGGGCGCTGGGCCTCGACGAGGATCTGGCCGAAGCCCTGGCGCTGAGCCACGACCTCGGCCACACCTGCTTCGGCCACACCGGCGAGGATGCGCTGGAGGCCTGCATGGCGGCCCATGGCGGGTTCGATCACAACGCCCAGGCCCTGCGCATCGTCACGCGGCTCGAACGGCGCTACGCCGGTTTCGACGGGCTGAACCTCGCCTGGGAAACCCTGGAGGGGCTGGTCAAGCACAACGGCGCGCTACGCCGCGCGCGGCATCCCGGCCGCCATCCTCGAATATGACGCCCTGAACCCGCTGGACCTGTGGAGCCAGGCCGGCCCGGAGGCGCAGGCGGCGTCGCTCGCCGACGACATCGCCTACGCGGCGCACGACCTCGACGACGGCCTGCGGGCGGGCCTGTTCGAGATCCCGGAGCTGCGCGCCGTGCCGTTCCTGGCCGACATCCTCGACGAGATCGACCGGCTGCATCCGGGCCTGGACCCGTCGCGCGTCATCCACGAGCTGGCCCGGCGCGTCATCACCCGCTTCGTGGAAGACGTGATCCGCGAGGGCGGCCGTCGGATCGGCGCGCTGAATCCCGCACGCGTCGAGGACATCCGCCACGCGTCCGAGCCGGTCATCGTGTTCTCGCCGGCCATCGCGGAGGCCGACGCCGAGATCATGCGGTTCCTCTGGGCCCGGATGTACCGGCATCCGGGGGTCGTGGCGGTGCGCAAGAAGGCCGACGCGATCGTCAACGATCTGTTCGCGGCGTTCACGGCCGCGCCGGAGCGGATGCCCGAGGAGTGGAGCGCCGGCCTGGCGGACGCACCCGAAGGGCGCATCGCCCGGCGTGTGGCCGACTACATCGCCGGCATGACCGACACCTACGCGGTGCTGGCCCATCGCAAGCTCTATCCGACCACGCCCGACCTCCACTGGGAGTTGCCGAGCCGCGGCCTGCCCCTCGCCGAACCGTGAGGTCCGGCGAGGACGCGCGAGCGATCAGCAGCCGCAGCCGCAGGTGAAGCTGCCGTAGCAGCCACCGGAGCCGTATCCGCCATAACCGCCATAGGCGGCCGGGTAGGCGTAGTCGTAGCCGCCGTAGGCCGCGGGATAGCCGTAGCCATAGCCGCCGCCTCCGCCATAGCCGCCGTACAAACTGCCGGCCGCGAGCCCGAGACCCAGGCCGATGCCCGCGCCGGCCAACCCGTAGCCGAGGCCGCGCCCGTAGCCGCCGCGATACCCGTAGCCGCGGCCATAGCCGAAGCCGCGGCCGTAACCGCCGCGCCCGGCGAAGCCGCCGTGATAGCCGCCGTAACCGCCGTGGAAGCCGCCGCCCCGGAAGCCCCTTGCCTCGGCGCTCGGGGCCGCCAGGGCTACCGCGCAGAGGGCGGCGCCGGCTAACATCAAGGTCTTCATGAAGATCTCCAAGATCGAGAATTTTGCGATCTTGTCGATCACATAGACTCTCGCGACCCAAGACAAGATGGTCCGGTGGGCGTCGGTAGTCATCGCGTGGGGATAAACTGCGCTGTTCCCGCCGAATGCCCGCTCGTTCCGGTGGCGCGGTTAACGCCGGCTTGCTCCGTGGGCCGGCCGGCCCGCGTCGCCGCCGTGACACTCTCCCGCCCCCTTGCTAGACGGCTCCCGGCGGGCGCGGGCCGAGACGGCCCTGCGGCAGCATCCCCGCGCGAGCGAGACCGAGACCGATGAACATCTTCGCCCTGTTCGAGGCGCGTGTGCGCGAGGCCGTGGAGGCGCTGACCCGCGC
>NZ_VRVD01000343.1:0-4967 GCF_008040015.1 Methylobacterium sp. WL18
CGCCCAGACCGATGCCGGCGCCCTGGTCGCCGGCCTCACCGCGGCGCTCGAGGGGGCCGACGCGGCCGACAAGCGAGCGATCGCGATCCTGCGCTCGGGCGTGGCCACCCACGGCCTGTCGAACGCCCTGCCGCATTTCCGGCTGAACGCCAGCCAGATCCACAACGCCGTGCGCCGGGTGATCGACCTGGAGGGCGAGCCGACCGATTCGGCCCAGCGCCGCTCGCATCTGGCGACCATCCACAGCCTGCTCAACGACGTCCGGCCGGTGGCGGTGGATTTCGGCGCGCTGGCCGCCGAGCGCGCCTCGGCCGCCCGGCTGATGATGACCATCGCCCAGATCCTCAAGCACGTGGACGGCACCCACCCGGTGCGCTTCCTGATCGCCGAGACCGAGACCGGCTACACCCTGCTGGCCGCCCTGTGGCTCGCGCGCCATTACGGCATCGCCGACAAGCTCGAGATCACGCCCCTGTTCGAGACCGCGAGCGCCCTGGAGCAGGGCATCCGGGTGCTCGACGACGCCCTGCGCAACCCGCACTGGCGCCAGTACCTCAAGCGGATCGGCCGGCTCACCGTGCAGTTCGGCTACTCGGATTCCGGCCGCTATGTCGGCCAGCTCGCCGCCACGTTCTGGATCGAGCGGCTGCGCCTGCGCATCACCGAGATGCTGGTCCAGAACGGGCTGGCCGATGTCGAGCTCGCGATCTTCGACACCCACGGCGAATCGATCGGCCGGGGCGCCCACCCGACCTCGCTGCGCGACCGCCTGGCCTACCTGGCCCCCGAGGACGCCCGCGACCGCGCCCGCAAGGCCGGCCTGAAGGTGCGGCTCGAATCGAGCTTCCAGGGCACCGACGGCTACCTGCTCTACGGCACCGAGGCGCTGGCCCAGGCCAGCGTCGCCCGCATCGCCGAGCACGTCTACGCCCTCGACATCGCCGAGGACGACAGCTTCTCGGATTATGCCCTCAACGACACCGCGGCGGGGGGCGACGCGAAGGACGACCCGATCTACTCGGAGCCGGACTTCGCGCTGGAATTCTTCACCGCCGCCCGGCAGGACATGGAGGCCCTGGTCGACGACCCGGGCTACGCCGCCCTGCTCGGCACCTTCGGCCCGAGCCTGATCGACCGCACCGGCTCCCGCCCGGTGGCGCGCCAGACCGACAACGGCGGGCCGGCACGCATCACCCATCCGACCCAGATGCGGGCGATCCCCAACAACGCGATCCTGCATCAGCTGGGTTTCCTGGCCAATTCCCTCCACGGGATCGGCCGGGCCGCCCAGCGCGGCCCCGACCTGTTCCGCGACATGCGCCGGGATTCGGTGCGCTTCTCGCGGGCGTTCCGGCTGGTCCAGCATGCCGCCGCGCTGGGCGACCTCGACGTGCTGCGCGCCTATATCGACACCCTCGACCCGGCCGTGTGGCTGGAGCGGGCCCGGCGGACCCAAAAGGACTTCCGCCGGGAGGAGCTGGTGGTGATCGCCGGCGCGCTGGAGCGACTCGACCTCGCATCGTCCCTGCGCGGCCTGTTCGGCCGCCTGACCCGCGACTGGCTGGCGCTCACCACCGCCACCCCGGACCTGCCCGGCATGTCGGCCCGTCTGACCCTGCTGCACGCCCTGCGGCTGGCGCTGATCCACCGGATCTGGTTCCTGGCGGTCCACATCCCGGGCTTCCGCCCGCAGGCCGGCATCTCCCGCGAGCAGCTGCTCGAACGCATCCTGCGCCTCGACATCGACGGCTGCCTGACGCTGCTCGACGCGATCTTCCCGGTCACCCCGGACCCGACGCTGGGCCTCAACTTCGGAGAGCCCGCCGGCCCCCGGGATGTCGGCACCTACGAGGCCGAGCACGCCAACCTGTTCCAGCCGATCCGCCGCCTGTTCGACCAGGTGCGGGAGATCTCTGGGATGATCCAGCACGAGGTCGGGGCGTTCGGGTAGCGGGCGTTCCACGGGTCAGGGCCTACCGCCCTGGCTCGACACCGGAACTCACCGCGCAACCCGAGAACGATGGTCAGCAAGGCGCCAGCATGCCGGCCGCGATCCAACAGCGCGGGCTGACCTCGATCCCGAACGGACACCACGCGCACCCGAGAAGACGCCCGCTCTACATGAGTTCCGGTTACGCCGGCTGGACGATTCATCTCCCGAGGATCGATACCCCCTCTCTGAGAACCCGCGCCGTCACTCCGGGGCGCCGCAGGCGAGCCCGAAGCCCGGAAACGCTGCCCGTGCAAGAGCTTGACACATAGGCGTCCCTGGACCCCGGGCTCCGCTGCGCGGCCCCGGGACGACGAAGCGTGGCGGCATCGATCAAGCCGTCCCGTGAGGAGGGCTGAGCCTTCCGTGCTGGGGAGACATCCAGATTCCAACCTTGCCAACCCGTAGCTACACAGGCCGGCGCGGAGAGCGTTTCGCGGGAGGCGCCTCGTCGTCAGCGAAACAGGTTCGCGGGCGCCGGCGGGGTCGCGTGAAGCAGCGTGATCGTCACCCGTCGGTTCGGCGCCAGGTAGGGGTTGTCGGGGAAGACCGGCTCGGTGTCGGCACGTCCCACCACGGAGATGAAGTTGTCGTTAGGAACCCCGGAACCCGCCAGGATCTCGCGCACGGCGAGCGCGCGCCCGGCGGTGAGGTTCCAGGGTTCGACGGCCCGCGCCGAACCCGGGCGCATGGCGGACGTGTGGCCCGTGACAGACAGGCGGTTGGGCAGCTGGCGCAGGGCGGGCGCGAGCGTCTCCAGGACGCGACGGGTGCGCTCGTGGGGCTCGACGGAGCCATCGCGGAACATGGAGCGGCCGTCCTGGTCCACGAGGGACACGTTCACGCCCTCCTTGGTCGGCTCGATCACGATGTTCTTCGACAGCTCGGCGATGTCGGGCAACGTCTGGAGCGCCTGCCGGAGGCTGGCGATGGCGCTGTAATCGGCCTGCACGCTGGAGGCCGACCGGCTGGCATCGAGATCGCTGGCGCGGCCCGGAGTGGTCGCGCGCGCCCTGTCGTCCCGCTCGGCGGAGCCCCTCGCTGCGTCGCGGGGCGTGGACGCCTTGTTGCCGGACGTGTCGAGGGCGGTGCCGTACAGCATCCCGCCCGCGCCACTGGTGGCCGGGCTCGAGGCCGAAGGCGCGAAGTATTCCGCCAAACCGTTCTTCTGCTCCTGCGTCGTCATGCTGATCAGCCACATCAGCAGGAAGAACGCCATCATGGCGGTCACGAAGTCCGCATAGGCGATCTTCCAGGCCCCGCCGTGATGCGCGTGCGCGGCCTTCTTGACCTTCTTGATGATGATCGTGGCCATCGAGTCCCCGCTTGCGCTTGGGTCAGATCTGGGCGGGGAGAGCGGCGGTTGCCGCTTCCACTTCGTTGAAGGTCGGGCGGACGTCGCTCATCAGGGACTTGCGGGCGAATTCCACCGCCATCACCGGCGGCTGGCCGCCGATATGGGCGAGCAGACCCGCCTTGAGGGACAGGTAGTATTTGGACTCCGCCTCGAAGAGGCTCTTGAGCGACTGCGCCATGGGCCCGAAGAAGCCATAGGCGACGAAGACACCGAAGAAGGTGCCGACCAGCGCGCCGCCGATCAGGTGGCCCAGCACCTCCGGCGGCTCCTTGATCGCCCCCATCGTCTTGATCACGCCCAGCACGGCGGCGACGATGCCGAGCGCGGGCGTCCCGTCGGCGAGCGCCTGCATGGCCGAGACGACGCGCTCCTGCTCCTGGTGGTGCGTCTGCAGCTCCTCATCCATGAGCGCGTCGATCTCGTAGACGTTGTTGGCGCCCAGCGTCACCATACGCATGTAGTCGCAGACGAACTCGACGGCGTGATGGTTGGCGGCAAAGGTCGGGAAGGCGTTGAACAGCGTCGACGCATCCGGATCCTCGATATGCGGCTCCAGCGCCATCGCGCCCTTCGACTTCGCGAGCTTGAACAATGAATACTGCATCCCCAGCAGCTCGACATAGCTTTTCTGCGTGTATTTCGGTCCCTTCACGAGCGTACCCAGCATGGCGGGCACGGCCTTGAGCACCGGCCCGGTATTGCCGATGACGAAGGCCCCGATGGCGGCACCGAGGATGATGACGAATTCGAATGGCTGCCAGAGGACGAGCAGGTGGCCACCCATCGCCGCGTAGCTGCCGAAGACGCAGGCGAAGACGATCAATGTGCCGACGATCAGCCGCATAATTTGCCATCCTTGCGCGGCGACAGGTACACTCCGCGCGACGCCATTAATCATTGGCCAATCACTGATTAAGGTTAACAGCGCGTTTAGGGCCGTGGCCGAAGGACTGGCAGATGCTTGCGCCCGGCGTTTGGTGGCGCGGGTTTGACCTGACAGGAACGGCGCGGGCGTGTCGCAACCGCGATCGCGCCGGCTTTCGCGGGTCGCCAGGCACAGCCGTCGGGCCGGCCGGTCCATGATCCGCAACGCTTGCCCTCGAGCCGCAGCGGGACGCGCGCGGCGATGTCCCGCCGCGGCCCGTCCGGGTCGTCTCCGGGTGCCCTCCGGGTCACGCAGGTCGGACGATTCCCCTCCCCAGGCCTGCCCCCCATTCATGATGACGGCGCGTGGCTGCATCGGCCAAGCCTTCACCGGAAGAAGGCTGGGTTTCCCCGCTGGGGAGTGCCGAATATTCCAACCTCCCGCCCCGTAGCCCGGCACCTGCGCCGCCCGTCGCGCGGCCGCGCTGTCGAGGCGACGCTTCCGGGACGCGGAAGGGCGGTCGAGCACGTCACCGTGGGTCGCGGGGGGACTGCCCTATGGGCCCCTCACACCCCCTCCACCCGCAGCACCGTCCCCGACAACCCGACCACCCGCACCCGCGCCCCCGCCGGCAAATCCGGCCCTTCGATCCGCCAGAGCGTGTCGTCGAAGCGGATGCGGCCGGCGCCCTGGAGGATCGGCTCGGCGAGCACGCCCTCGCGGCCGATCAGGCCGCGGTCGGCGCGGTTGAGGGC
>NZ_VRVD01000344.1:0-4964 GCF_008040015.1 Methylobacterium sp. WL18
GATGAACCTCGGCCGCGGATGCCCGTTGAACGCCGGCCGCCGATCCCCGCACGCCCGCGGGGCGGATCGGCCACGGACATCGAAGACCGTTCATGGGTTGGCCCCGCCGCATCCTCCTCGCCGCCGGCCTCGCGACCGTCGCGGCCGGTGTCACGATCAGCCTCGGGCGCTTCAGCTACGCGCCGATGCCCGACAGGGCCGACCTGCTCAACCCCGATCGCTACCCGATCCAGACCGCCTTCGACGTCCTCGGGCGCCGGGTCTCGCGTGCCGAAGCGGACCACCTCGACGGCACCGAGGCCGGCCGAAAGGAACTCTCGGCCGGGAGCGGCGCCGTGGCGATCGATCCCGCCATGGTCGAGCGCGGGCGGCAGGCGTTCTACCAGGAGACGTTCGGCAACGAGGTCTTCCTCACCGACGTGATGGGCATGCTCGATGGCGGCCTGACGCCCACCGCGGTTGCCCTCGCGGTCACCAAGCTCGGCGGGCAGGGCACCACCAACCTGCAGGTCGCCATGGCCCGGGACATGCGCGTCGGCGACCGCACCTACCGCACGGGCGAGCTGGTCCCCACCGGGCTCGACGTGCCGAAGGGCGGCGCGTTCATCATCGGGATCAAGACCTTCTCGGACCGGGGCCATCTGCGGATGGGCATCACCTGCGCGCTCTGCCACGCCGCGGTCGATCCCGGCACCGGCAAGGTCGTCGAGGGGGCGCCCAACACCGACCTCAATGCCGGGCTGCTGGTGGCCCTGGCCAAGAACTCGTCCGCCTACTTCATGCACGCCAGCGTGAGCCAGGCCGATCCCCCGCAGGCGGGTTCGGCCGGAGCCGGGCCGGCCCTGCCGGATGCCGAGGCCGTCGAGGCCGCCACCAAGGTCCAGGTCGCGAGCTGGCCGCCGGGCAGCTTCGATTCCTCGGCCGACCGGGTGACCAACCCGACCTCGATCCCGTCGAGTTTTTCCGCCCACGGCGAGCCGTACAGCTGGAGCGGGCGCGAGGCGGTGGGGCCGTTCGCCGGCCTGTCATCGCTCAACAACAACGTCCACGCCGCCAACTCCGATACGACCCAGCTCGCCGCCGCCGCGCCCTGGCTGTTCGGCATGGATGCGGAGACCTATCTCGGCATCGTCCTGCGCGGCGCGGCCACCGAGTCCTTCCGGTACACGCCGGGCGAATCCCGCAAGCCTTCGGAGGTCCTGCGCAGCGTCGATCCGACGCCGGCCTCGCCCGGGCTCAACAGCTACGCGGTGCTGCCGACCTATCCGGCGACCAACTACGTCACCGACAACGGACTGTTCACCTCGGTGCCGGGCGAGCCGGTCAACCACGCCAACAACGCCATGTCGGCGTTCCAGAACCTGCTTCACCCACCAACCGCACAGCAGGATCCCGCCGCCGTGAATGCGGGGCGCGCCGTGTTCGACAAGGCCGGCTGCGGCGCCTGTCATTCGGGCCCGGCGCTGACCAATCACCGGATCATCCCGGATGGCGAGATCGGCACCGAGCCGACCCGGGCCAGGGCCGGGGCCAAGATGGAGGCGCGGCTCTCGCCTCCCAGCCTGTTCGCCACCGATACGCCGTTCCCGCTCCCGGCCGATCCGGTGATCGTCCCGGTGCCGCTGGCCGGCGACAAGCTCGCCCAGGTTCAGCTTGCCTGGGGGCAGGGGGGAACCGAAGGCGGCTACAAGGTTCCGAACCTCGTCGGCCTGGCCTGGACGGCGCCCTACCTGCACGATTCCGGCATCGCGGTCGGCCCCGATCCGGCGACGCAGCGCGGCGTTTCGGGCACGGTGTACCGCGGCATCGCCCCCGATCCTTCGAACAGTCTGCGTGCTCTGATCGACCGTGACCTGCGGGCTCAGGTGATAGCGGCGAACAAATCCTCGGATACGGCGCGCATCGCACGCGTTACCGGCGAAGGACACGCGTACTGGGCCGACGCCGCCTCCGGCGTCGCGCGGCCGGACCAGGACGCACTGATCGCCTACCTGCTGTCGATCGACACCCTGACCGAGCCGGCGGCGACGCCCTGATCCGAACGGGACACACCAGCATGCCCAACGCCCAACCGGTCTGGTTCATCACCGGCTGCTCCACCGGCTTCGGCCGGGAACTCGCCAAGCTGGTCATCGCCCGGGGCTGGCGGGCGGTGGTGACCGCCCGCGACCGGGCCAAGGTCGCCGACCTGGCGGAGGGCGCCCCCGACCAGGTCCTGGCGCTCTCGCTGGACGTCACCGACGCGAGCCAGATCGCCCAGGCGGTCAGCGAAACGTCAAAGACATTCGGGCGGATCGACGTCCTCGTCAACAACGCCGGCTACGGCTACCAATCCTCGATCGAGGAGGGCGAGGACGACAAGATCCGCGCCCAGTTCGACGCCAACGTGTTCGGCCTGTTCGCCCTGACCCGGGCGGTGCTGCCGGTGATGCGGGCGCAGCGCTCCGGCCATGTGCTCAACGTGACCTCGGTTGCGGGCTTCGTCGGCTTCCCGGCCTCGGGCTATTACGCCGCCACCAAGCACGCCGTGGAAGGGTTCTCCGACGCGCTCAGCGCCGAAGCCGGCCCGCTCGGCATCCGGGTCACCTGCATCGAGCCGGGCCCGTTCCGCACCGACTGGGCCGGGCGCTCCCTGATCCAGACCCCCAGCACCATCGCCGACTACGCCGAGACCGCGGGCGCCCGCCTGAAGGCCACGTCCGAGAAGAGCGGCACCCAGGCCGGCGACCCGGTCCGGGCCGGCGAGGCGATGATCCGGGTGACCGAGATCGACAACCCGCCGCGCCACCTCGTGCTCGGCGCCTGGGGTTACGAGGCGGTCACGACCCGGCTGAATCAGCGGATCGCGGAAATCGAGGCGTGGCGCGCGACGAGCTTGGAGGCGGATTACCCGGAGGGGTGAACGTCGTCGCGACCGCACCAACGTGGTCGCAGGAGGGTTGATACGGCTTCGGGGCGGATCGCGCGTTCGACGCCGGCGTCGCGATGCAAGGTCGACGGCAGGCCTGCTCAGATCACCGCCTCGATCAGCCCCCGCGACCGCGCCTCGTCCGCTTCGAGATACCAATTGGCCGGCGCCTTCTCCAGCACCTCGTCGAGGGTCACGTCCGAGCCCTGGATGAGATTGGAAAACCCCTCGTTCTGGATCACGATCGAGCACTCGATCTCGTGGAGGGTCGCCTTCACGGCGGCGATGCAGGTGGTGAGCGGCCCCTGGACCTGGAGCTGCTTGTTCATCTTGCGCTCGTGGATCATCAGCCGCGTGCCCCGGGTGAGATAGCGGTTCGGCCGGGCGAAGAAGCTCATGAAGGTCGTGCCGGCCGAGTAGATCGCGGCCTTGCCGAGGAAGACGAACCGTCGGTCCGGGCTCATCTCGGTGTGGTAGCGGATGTCCTCGCCCATCATCCGGGCGACCTCCGGGTCGCCGCCAAGCGTCGAGAGCTCGATCACCACGATCTGCCGGTCGCCGGCCTCGGCGAACTGGCGGCGGAAATCCTTGTACATGTCGTAGTCGACCGGGCCCGACAGCAGCACCGCGGGGCTGCGGAACGCGGTCGGGCCGAGGGGCGTGGTGTCCATGGGGGCCTGTGATCCGTTGCTGGGGTCTCAGCGCACCGGGTCGGGCGCGCCTTCGCCTTTGCCGACGAACGGGATGCCCGCGATCGGGCATTCCTCGGTGCCGACAGAGTGCCGGGTAATGGCCCGAACGGCGTCGCGGGTTCCGTCGGGATCCTCGATCCAGCGCCGGTAGAACTCGTAGGGGCATTCCGACAGGCCGTGCCGGTTCTCCTTGGAGTTGATCATGCCGGTGTAGCCGCGGTGGAGCAGCTTGAAGAGGTGGTTCTCGGATTGGCCGTGGGCGCGCGAGTCCCGGATCAGGAATTTCGACAGGGCGGCGTACTGGATGCCCATCTCCTCCTCGCCGCACTCGCCGAGCGTGCGGCCGTCGAAGCCGATGATCGCCGAGTGGCCGAAATAGCTGTAGACGCCGTCGAAACCGGCGGCATTGGCCACCGCAACGTAGGTGTTGTTGGCGAACGCCATCGCCTTCGACATCAGGATCTGCTGTTCCTTGGCCGGGTACATGTAGCCCTGGCAGCGGATGATCAGCTCGGCCCCGCGCATGGCGCAGTCGCGCCAGATCTCGGGATAGTTGCCGTCGTCGCAGATGATCAGGCTGATCTTGAGGCCCTTCGGCCCGTCCGAGACGTAGGTGCGGTCGCCAGGATACCAGCCCTCGATCGGCGTCCAGGGCATGATCTTGCGGTACTTCTGCACGATCTCGCCCTGGTCGTTCATCAGGATCAGGGTGTTGTAGGGGGCCTTGTTCGGGTGCTCCTCGTGGCGCTCACCGGTGAGCGAGAACACGCCCCAGACCTTGGCCTCCCGGCAGGCGGCGGCGAACACCTCGGTCTCCGCCCCCGGCACGGACGAGGCGGTCTCGTACATCTCGGCGGCGTCGTACATGATGCCGTGAGTGGAGTATTCGGGGAAGATCACGAGGTCGAGCCCGGGCAGGCCGGTCTTCATGCCGACGATCATCTTGCCGATCGCCTTGGCGTTCTCCAGCACCTCGGCGCGGGTATGAAGGCGGGGCATCTTATAGTTCACGACGGCGACGCCGACGCTGTCCTGGCTGGACGAGATGTCTCCGTGCATCATGGCGTGGGTTCCTCCTGGCTTGCGATCTCCCTCCCCCCTCTGCGGGGGAGGGTGGCCCGGCCGTCAGGCCGGGTCGGGAGAGGGGAGCGACGTGTCCGGAAAGGTCGTGACGGGCTTCACGTCCTGAACCGTCGCGCTGCCCCTCTCCCGCCCCGCATCCGCGGGGCACCCTCCCCCGCAGAGGAGGGGAGGGTGGCTGGTAGTTCAGTGGCTGATCATCCAGGGCCGCGCGCTCGGGAAGCTCTTGGCCGCAGCGGGGGCCGAGGCCGTCTTCTTCGGAGAGCAGCAGCCGCAGCCGGCGC
>NZ_VRVD01000345.1:0-4951 GCF_008040015.1 Methylobacterium sp. WL18
GGGCGCGCGCGGCCGGGTGGTCGCCCCCCGCCGTCCAGAAGCGCGGTGGCCGCATCAGGTTCGCATGAGCGGGCGCGCGAGGTCGCCGCGGTCGAGCCGCTGAAGCTTCATCTGCGCCACGAACGGCTCGAGCACTGCCAGCGTACGGCCGACCGCACCCTCGAACGGCTCCAACGCCCGGGGGCCGGCCTGCACCATGCCGGCGAGACGCGCCGGATCCCCCAAGAGTTCGCCGACCAAGACGGCCAGTTCGACCCCGTCCCGCACCGGCAGGGCGGCGCCGGCCCGGTCGAGGGCGCGATAGACCACATCGAAATTGGCGGTGTGGGCCCCGTGCAGGATCGCCGTATCGAGGCGGACCGGCTCGATCGGGTTCTGGCCGCCATGCGGAACCAGGGAGCCGCCGAGGAACACCAGCGGGGCGAGCCGGTAGAACAAGCCCATCTCACCGATCGTGTCGGCGACGTAGACTTCGACGGACGGATGCGGACGCCCGCCGCTCGAGCGCCGAGCGCTGCGCAGGCCGTAGGCGGCCGCGGCTTCGGCCGCCTCCGTGCCGCGGCTCGGATGCCGGGGCGCGAGAATCGTCAGAAGCCTCGGAAACTGCGCCTTCAGCACGGCGTGGGCGTAGGCGACGATGCTGTCCTCGCCCTCATGGGTGCTCGCCGCGACCCAGACCGGCCGGTCGGCGACCATGCCGTCGAGATAAGCCAGTTGCTGGCGATCGACCGGCGGCACCTGGGAGTCGAATTTCAGGTTGCCGGCGACGCTGACCCGGGGCGCGCCGAGCTTGGCGTAGCGCGCGCCGTCCTCCTGGGTCTGCGTCAGGCAGATCGCGATCCGGGAGAGCAGAGCCTTGGCGGTGCGCGGGCAGCGCTCCCACCCCTTGAACGAGCGCTCGGACATCCGGCCGTTGACCAGGATGAGCGGGATCTCGCGGGCGTCCAGTTCCAAGATCGTGTTCGGCCAGATCTCGGATTCGGCCACGATGGCGAGGTTGGGCTGCCAATGGTCCAGGAACCGCGCGACCCAGCGCGGCGCGTCGAGCGGCACGTATTGGTGCACGGCGCCCGACGGCAGGCGGGCCCCGATCAGCTCGGCGGCCGAGCGCGTGCCCGTGGTCACCAGCACCGAGAAGCCGCGGGCGATCATGCCCTCGATAAGCCCGATCAGCGACAGGACTTCGCCGACGCTGGCGCCGTGCATCCAGGCGAGCGGTCCGACCGGGCGGGCGCGACCGGGCAGGCCGCGCCGCTCGGGTAGCCGCAGCGGATCCTCCTTGCCGTGATGCGCGCGCCAGGCGAGGAGCCCGGCCAGCGCGGGCTCACCCACGCGCAGGCCCGACCGGTAGGCCAGCAGCGGCAGGGTCACGGACGGCAGCTTCACGCGGGGTCTCCCACCGGAACGGCCGCCGCGGCCGGGGACCCATTGCGATAAAGCGCCGCCCGGTCGGCACGCCCGACCAGCGCGTAGGCGCGGGCATGCACGCGGTCCATCTCGGCTTCGAGGTGACGTCGGAGCGACTCGAACTCGTCGCCGGCGCAGTCGCGTGCGACGTAGATCGGCTCGCCGAGCACCACCGCACCCCGGCCGAACGGCAGCCCGAGACAGGCCCTGTCCCAGGATCCGAAGCGCAGGTGCCGGCTCGTGACCACGGCAGCCGGGACGATCGGTCGGCCCGAGAACCGCGCGAGGGTCAGGATCCCGGCATCGCAACGACGCGACACTTTCGGTACGTCGGCGCTGAAGGCAACCGACTCGCCGGCCTTCAGGGCCCGCAGCATCGCCCGCAACCCTTCCGCACCACCCTTGGCGCGCAGGTCGGTCGCCCGGTCCCGGCCGCGGGCGCCGGACGCCCGGATCACGCGTACGCCGAGATGCTCCAGCGCGATGGTGTTGATGTTGCCGTCCGGATTCTTTGAGATGATCGTCGCGACCCGATCGCTCGACCGGCGCATGAACGGCATCATGATGTGCTGCCCGTGCCACATGCCGGCGATGAGCGGCACATGCGCGTCGATCCACCCGTCGGCGCTCCCGGGGGCAGCCGCGCTGGCCTGCACCTCGAAGCGATTCGTCGCCTGTACGAGCCGCAGATATCCGGCCGCCAGGCGTCCGAGGGCGCGCTGGACGACGGGATGGCGAAGGATGCGCTTGCCGAGACTCATGAAACGCTTTTGGCGGCCGGAGCGCCGCAGCCCGATCGGAGCGGGCGCGGATTCGTCCCGCCATGGTCTAGTCCCCGCGCCTCGGCGAACGCAACTCGGTCGGCCCTCGGACAGACGCGATCGCACGCCCGACACCGGAGCGGACCAGGCGAAAGCGCGCCCATCGCAGCGAAAATCCGTCCGCGCCTTGTTTGTATCGGTTCTAAATTATAGATTAGAACCGATACAAACAGGAGGGTATCCGATGGCTGCTGCCTTCGAAACCGTGATCGACGACGCCGAAGCCCGGCGGAATTTCGCCCTGCGCTACGTCCAGCCCGGGCTTGCCGGCCTGATCGACGGGTCGGTCTCGACCCTAGCGCCGATCTTCGCGGCAGCCTTTGCCACCGGCCATAACGGCGCGACCTTCTTGGTCGGGCTGGCGGCCTCCGTGGGGGCTGGCATCAGCATGGGCTTCACGGAGGCGTTGTCGGACGACGGCAGCGTCACCGGACGGGGCGACCCGTGGATGCGCGGCCTGGTCTGCGGGGCCATGACGACGCTGGGCGGCCTCGGGCACACGCTGCCCTACGCGATCCCGGACAAGCTGCCGCCCGGCTGGCCGAACCCGTTCCTGCTCGCCACGAGCCTCGCAATCCTGGTGGTGATCGTCGAGCTGGTCGCCATCGCGGCGATCCGCACCCGCTTCATGGCGACGCCGTTCTGGCGTGCGGCGCTGCAGGTGATGCTCGGCGGCGCTCTGGTACTCGCCGCCGGGATGCTGATCGGCAGCGCTTGACGCGAGGGCCCGCGACCGCGATGCCGGGCGCGTTCCATGCCCTCCTGCAGCGTTGATCGTCGGCCTTGATCTTCCGCCTGGCCCATCTCAGTGACCCGCATGTCGGCCCGCTCGGCCGCGTGCGCCTGCACCAGCTCATCGGCAAGCGCGCCACCGGCTACGCCAACTGGCGGCGCGGTCGCTCGCGCAGCCACGACATGACCGTGCTCGAAACCCTGGTGGCGGACCTGAAGCAGCAGGGGGCTGCGCATGTCGCCTGCACCGGCGACCTGTGCAACATCGGCCTGCCGAGCGAGTGGGAGACCGCGCGCACCTTCCTGGAGGCACTGGGTCCGCCCGAGACGGTGAGCTTCGTGCCGGGGAATCACGACGCCTACGTGCGCGGCTCCCTGGAGGGGCTGCTGGCGGCCTGCCGCGGCTACACCGGGGACGATTCGGGTTCGTCGGGACGCTTTCCCTACCTGCGGCGGCGCGGCCCGGTGGCCCTGATCGGCCTCTCGAGCGCGATCCCCACAAAGCCGTTCGTGGCCACCGGCCGCCTCGGACCGTCACAGCTCGCCGCAGCCGAAGCGTTGTTGCGCGCGCTCGCGACCGAACCGGGCAAGCCGTTCCGGGTGGTGATGATCCACCATCCGCCTCAGCCGGGGGGCGCCTCGTCGGGGCGGGAGCTGAAGGACGCCGCCGCTTTCACTGCGATGATCGCGCGGGCAGGGGCCGACCTGATCCTGCACGGCCACAACCACACCACCACCAGCGCCCTCGTCCCGGGGCCGGACGGACGTTCCGTACCGGTGATCGGCGCGCCATCGGCCTCCGCGCGCCCGGATGGACATGGCGGGCTCGCGGCGCGGCGGGCTTCCTATCTGATGTACGAGATCGCCCGCTCGGGCGAAGGTTTCGCGGTCAGCGCGCGGCGCCGCGGCCTGGACTCGGCCGGCACGGTCAGCGACCTCGGACCGATCAGCTTGACCTGAGCGCCCGGGGCGTCGTCGAAACCGAGACCAGCCTGTCCGTCCGGCGGCCGGCCTCGGTCCAGGGCATCAATGGCTCGCAGCAGCGAGCTCGGACCGTTGCTGTTGGCTGATGCTGGCTTCGTAACGCTCCGCTTGCAGGCGGGTCAGCCCGCTGATCAACGCGAGAGTCCCGCGATAGACCGTATAGGTGCCGTCGTGAGTCGGCTTGACGCGAATCATCTCTGCCATGGAAGCCTGCCTTGCTCTGGAGGTTGTCTGTCTTCGTCGGAGGAGATCGATCCTTCCCGCAGATTTGGCCGGTTGAACGGGCGAACGGTGGCGAGGTTATCAATCAGTCTATGCTTGGCAAGGGTCGGCTACCGCAAAATGCTTAGGTTCCTCTGCTGCGATGCGGCAAGCCGTTGCCGATGCTCGCAATCGGCCAATGCTTAAAAAAACGGCCGCGCGCTTGCATAAAGAATAAGACCGTGACGCGCCTCGCGGCGGCGCGTGTCAAAAGCGAATCTCGCCCTGCGGGGCTCGGCGAAGGGACATCTCATGCAGCTCTGGCGTCTGACCGCGACCGACCTCTCGGCCCTGATTCGCACCGGCCAGGTCTCGGCCCGGGAGGTCGCACAGGCCGCCCTGGATCGGCTCGACGCAGTCAACGGGCGAATCAACGCCGTGGTCGAGCATCGCCCGGACGAGGTGCTGTCGCAGGCCGACGCCGTCGACGCCGCCCGCGTCCGGGGCGATACGCTCGGGCCGCTCGCGGGCGTGCCGGTGACGATCAAGGTCAACGTGGACCAGCGGGGCTTCGCGACCACGAACGGCCTGCGCCTCCAGCGCGATCTCATGGCCACCGACGACAACCCCGTCGTGGCGAACTTCCGGCGCGCCGGAGCGGTGCTGCTCGGACGCACAAACACGCCCGCCTTCTCGCTGCGCTGGTTCACCACCAACCAGTTGCACGGCGAGACCAAGAATCCGCGCGATCCTGCCCTGACGCCGGGGGGCTCGTCCGGCGGGGCCGGCGCCGCGGTGGCGGCCGG
>NZ_VRVD01000346.1:0-4928 GCF_008040015.1 Methylobacterium sp. WL18
GTGCTGCTGGCCGGGGAGGGGCAGCTCGCCTTCCTGCGCCCGGTGCGGTTCCCGGAGACGGCCGACGCCCTGTGCGCCCGCATCGAGGCCCACCGCCGCCGGGAGGCGGAGCCGGAACTCGCCGGGATCCACGTGGCGCGGGGCGCAGGCGGCCCCGAGGCGGCCCGGATGCCGGGCTTCGTGCGCGCGTATCTGGCGGATGCTTTTGGGGATTAGGCTGTCGGAGGCCCGCGGCAGCGAAGGCTGGGCGGGTTGCAGGACGCGTGTCTCTCCCACCCACCCCCTCATCCTGAGAGGCTGTGAGTTGAACGGCCTCCTAGGGATATGGGCGCCCTGCCGCAACGATGCCGATCTTCTCGCCGGTGCCGATCGCGCGAAACACGATCGCTCGGTCCGCCAGCAATACAGATAACCGTTTCCTTGTTCGCCGCGGGCGCTTCCATAGACTTGGCCGCTCCGCTGAACCCCTCGCGCACGCTGCGCCGGGCAATGAAATGGGCCGCATGCGCATCCTCCCTGACGCCCAAAGAATGACTCGCCGGCGCGCGGCCGCCTGGCTCGCCGCGGCCCTGATGCTGTCGGCGGCCGTCCCGTCCCGCGCGGCCGAGCCGGTGGTGCTGCGGGTCGGCGACCAGAAGGGGGGCAACCGCTCGCTGCTGGAGATCTCCGGCTACGGAAAAGACCTGCCCTACACCATCGTCTGGTCGGAATTCCCCGCCGCCGCGCCGATCCTGGAGGCGCTCAATGCCGGCGCCCTCGATGTCGGCTATACCGGCGACCTGTCGCTGCTCACGGCCTACGCGGCCGGCGCCCCGATCAAGGCGGTCGGCGGCACCAGGTCCGACCCGCGGAGCCAGGCGATCCTGGTGCGCCAGGATTCCCCGATCCGGTCGGCGGCCGACCTCACGGGCAAGCGCCTGGCCGGCACCCGGGGCGGCTGGGGCCAGTTCCTGATCGACGCGACCCTGGAGAAGGCCGGGATCACCCTGGAGGGCGCCACCTTCGCAGCCCTCAACCCCGTGGACGCCAAGGTCGCCCTGGTCGCCGGCTCGGTCGATGCCTGGGCGGTGTGGGAGCCCTACGTCTCCTTCGCGACCCTGAAGGACAAGGCCCGGGTGATCGCCGACGGCGCGGGCCTGACGCCGACCATCACGTTCGTCGTCGCCTCCGACAGCGCCATCGCCACCAAGCGGGCGGCCGTGCAGGACCTGCTGGACCGCCTGAACAAGGCCCGGCTCTGGTCGCTCGACCATCTCCCCGCATACGCCAAGAGCACCGCCGCCCTGACCCGCCTGCCGGAGGATGTGCTGCTCGCGGCCTATGCGGCGCAGCGGACCAGCCCGATCGGGATCGACGACGGCGTGGTCGCGGAGGTCCAGGAGGCGTCCGATCGCGCCACCCGCTACGGCATCCTGGGCAAGCGGCTCGACGTGAGCCAAGCCGTCGATCGGAGTTTTACGGCTGCGGCGTCGAATTGAGGTGGCATGCTTTCGGCCTGGGCGGATCCGTCGGACGCGAGCCGACGTGGCACGCGCGATGCGCGTCCGGACGTGTCGGCGGGATGCCGTCACCCGTGGCTTTCCATGACTTTGAAGCCGGGTTGCCATCCCTCTGCTCCGGGAAGACTCTGCGCCCGTCGGGGGCGGGCGGCTTGCGTACAACCCAGCTGTACGCCAGATTTGGCGCATGTCGTTCGACACCATGCACACGTTGCGCCGCGCCCCCGAGGCCACGCCGCTTTTCCCCGAGCTGAGCGTGGTCGTAACCCTGTGTGATACGGTGACGGACGATGGGCTTCCCGTTGCCGCCGGATCGCGTGGAACCATCGTCGAGGTCTATGCCGGTGGCGAGGCCTATGAGGTCGAGTTCGCACGCCCGGTCATCGGCAACGCAACGATTCGGGCCGAAGCTCTCAAGGCAGCCTGACCCGATGCCACTTCCGGGCGGCCGGGTGCCGGTACCCTGTATCCCGGACGCCAAGATCGGCGGCTATCTCCTCGACGTGGGACATGCCGAAGGTGGGCCGAAAGCCGAGTTTTTTCTCGCCCGCGGTTTTGCACGCGAGGATCCCCGTCCCTTCATCGCCGCGCTCCTCGATCACGGACGAAGCGACTATTTTTCCCGTGCAGCCGAAAATAGGTTTGTCACCAAATACATATACGAAGGGGCGATGCAGATGCCTGACGGATCGAGTCATCGAATCAGATCCGTCTGGAAGCTTGTCGACGATGGTGCCTTCATGGCGCTCGTGACCGCATACCCGATCTGAGCTTGAGACTTCGCGGCTGAGCGGACGTCCAACGTTATCTGCGCATCCTTCCAGGACGGACCGCTCAAAAACAGGCCCGCTAGGCTTATGAATCCGTCCGTCTGATCCAGCCGCCCACCCACGCCCGCCGCGACGAAGGCGGCATCGCCCATCGAGGCGGCACGAGCCCCAGAGGACGAAGCCGGCAGCGATTTTTGCGGCACCGCGGGAGCTTCGCCGTTGCCGGCACGTTCACTGGACGCTCCCCGCACCGGCACGTGGCCGTGCGGGTCGCGTTCCGGAGTGTCCATGTCCGATTCCCGACGTCCTGCTTCACAAGCCCGCGCGACCCGCACGCGCATCCAGGAAGGCCAACCCTATCCGCTCGGCGCCACCTGGGACGGGCTGGGCGTCAACTTCGCCCTGTTCTCGGCCCACGCCACCAAGGTCGAACTCTGCCTGTTCGACGACCAGGGCGAGCGCGAGATCGAGCGGATCGAGCTCCCCGAATACACGGACGAGATCTGGCACGGCTACCTGCCGGATGCGCGGCCCGGCACGATCTACGGCTACCGGGTCCACGGCCCCTACGAGCCGAAGGCCGGCCACCGGTTCAACCACAACAAGCTCCTGATCGACCCTTACGCCAAGGGACTGGTGGGCTCGATCACCTGGAACCCGGCCCTGTTCGGCTACCAGATGGAATCGGGCGACGACCTGACCTTCGACGAGCGGGACAGCGCGCCGTTCAACCGCCGCTCGCGGGTGATCGACCCGGCCTTCACCTGGGGCCGGCACCGCAAGCCCAACGTGCCGTGGGAGAAGACGATCTTCTACGAGGCCCACGTGAAGGGCATGACCAAGCTCGACCCGCGGGTGCCCGAGAAGCTGCGCGGCACCTATGCCGGCCTCGGCACGCCCGACGTGCTCGACTACATCAAGAGCCTCGGCGTCACCTCGGTGGAGCTGCTGCCGGTGCATTCCTTCGTGCAGGACGACTACCTGCAGCAGAAGAACCTGGTGAATTACTGGGGCTACAACACGATCTCGTTCTTCACCCCCGCCCGGCGCTACGCGGCGGTGCCGGACTTCGCCTTCTCCGAGTTCAAGGAGATGGTCTCGCGCTTCCACGGCGCCGGCCTCGAGGTGATCCTCGACGTGGTCTACAACCACACCGCCGAGGGCAACGAGAAGGGCCCGACCCTGTCGTTCAAGGGCGTCGACAACGCCTCCTACTACCGGCTGCTGCCGGGCGAGCCGCGCTACTACATCAACGACACCGGCACCGGGAACACCTTCAACCTGTCGCACCCGCGGGTGCTGCAGCTGGTGACCGATTCCCTGCGCTACTGGGCCACCGAGATGCGGGTCGACGGATTCCGGTTCGACCTGGCCACGATCCTCGGCCGCGAGCCCTACGGCTTCGACGAGGGCGGCGGCTTCCTCGACACCTGCCGGCAGGACCCGGTGCTCAACGGCGTCAAGCTGATCGCCGAGCCGTGGGATTGCGGCCCCGGCGGCTATCAGGTCGGCGGCTTCCCACCGGGCTGGGCCGAGTGGAACGACCGGTTCCGCGACGACGTGCGCGCCTATTGGCGGGGCGATCCCGGCCTGCTGCCGGACCTCGCCGCCCGGGTCTCGGGCTCGGCCGACAAGTTCGACAAGCGCGGCCGCAAGCCCTGGGCCTCGGTGAACTTCCTCACCGCCCATGACGGCTTCACCCTGCACGACACGGTGGCCTACAACGAGAAGCACAACGAGGCGAACGGCGAAGGCAACCGCGACGGCCACTCGCACAACCTCTCGTACAATTACGGCGCCGAGGGCCCGACCGAGGACCCGGCGATCCGGGCCGTGCGTCTGCGCCAGATGCGCAACATGCTGGCGACCCTGTTCCTGTCGCGCGGCACCCCGATGCTGCTCGCCGGCGACGAGTTCGCCCGCACCCAGAACGGCAACAACAACGCCTATTGCCAGGACAACGAGGTCTCCTGGCTCGACTGGGGGGCGATCGGCGACGAGGAGCGGGATCTGGCCGAGTTCACCCAGCGCCTGATCATCCTGCGCAACGCCCTGCCGATCCTCAGCCGCGGACGCTTCCTCACCGGGCAGTACGACGAGGAGTTCGGCCTCAAGGACGTGACCTGGCTGCGCCCGGACGGGGGCGAGATGGCCAGCGAGAACTGGTCCGAGGGGGAGGCGAAGGCCTTCGCGGTCCAGCTCGACGGCCGCGCCCAGGCCACCGGCCTGCACCGCCGGGGCGGCGACGCCACGCTGCTGATCATGTTCAACGCCCACCACGACCTGGTGACGTTCACGCTGCCCGAATCGCCCAACGGCATCGCCTGGACCCGGCTGCTCGACACCAACCTGCCCGACAGCCAGGACGTGGAGAGTTTTTCGTTCGGCAAAGGCTACGCCGTGACCGGGCGCTCGCTCCTGATGTTCGTGCTCAAGCCCGAGGACACCCCGGGCGACGACGCCACCGAGATGGAGCGCTCCTACCAGCACGTGATGCAGGCGTTCGAGCGCGCCAACGTGGAGAGCGTGCACTTCCACCTCGACCCGGAGGCGTAAAACACCCGGGCGGGACGGTTTTCGTCCCGCCCGGGCCCCACTGCCTTGCGCCCGGCGGCGCACCCGGCTAACAGCACCCCACCGCGCGGCCCTGGTCGCGCCC
>NZ_VRVD01000347.1:0-4927 GCF_008040015.1 Methylobacterium sp. WL18
GGCGAAGCGGACATCGTCCACCAGGCCGGCCGAGACCGCCCGCGCCACGGTGGCGGCGATCATCTCGGCGAAGGCGGACGGGTCCTCGCCGCGCAGACGAGCGCGCTTGTCGACCCGCCGCGCCAGGGTCCGGCGCAGCATCTCGGTCGAGGCGCTGTAGCGCTCCAGGTAGTAGAGCGCGACGCGCTGCAGCCAGGCCGCGCTGACCGGGCCGGGCGGCCGACGCTCCGTAGTGCGGGTTCCTGGCCCGGATTCTGCAACGTTTGTTGGTTTCACCGGTTCTTCACGATCTCGACAGGTTTGCGTTCCATGACGTGGGGATGGAACGCGCGCAACGCGACAGGCTCGGCCATGGTCCGCAGCAAAGTCCTTCGCCCGATCTCACCCACGGCCCGTGGCGGCGACGCCTGCGCGCCGCGGCGACGATCCTGATGCGCCGCGAGTGGCTCCTCGTTCTGGTAGCCCTCGGGCTGGCCGCGGTCGCGGCCGGCATCGTCTATCTGTCCCGTCCGACCACGCTGACGGTGGCGGTCGGCCCCCAGGACGGGGCCGAGGCCGCGCTGATCGAGGCCTACGCGAACGCCCTCGACCGGAGCCGCGAGGACGTGCGCCTCAAGGTCGTCCGCTTTTCGGACGTGCGCGACAGCGCCCTGGCGCTCCAGCGCAACCGGGCCGACCTCGCGGTGGTTCGGCCGGACGTGTTCCTGCCCGAGAACGGCCTGACCCTGGCGATCCTGCACGACGAGGCCCTGGTGATCGCCGCGCCCGAGGGGGCCGAGATCGAGGACGTGCCGGCGCTGGCGCGCAAGCGTCTCGGGATCGTCGTGCGCCACAGTGCCGACCTGCCGTTCCTGACCAACCTGCTCTCCTTCTACGACCTCCTGCCCGACAGCCCCGGGGCGGATGCGCCGGAGGCCGAGCCCGCGGCCGAGATCGCATCCGGCCACGTTCAGGTGGTGCCGCTGAAGCTCGGCGAGGTCGCGACGGCACTCTCCGAGAAGCGCGTCGACGCGGTGGCGGTGATCGCCAGCCCCGCCTCGAAGATCGCGGGCGCGGTGGTGCGGGCCATCGAGATGGGGTCCCCCGACCGGAAGATCGGGTTCGTGTCGATCCCGGACGGAGACGCGATCCTGCAGCGCTTCCCCGAATTGCAGTCCCTGACGATCCCGGCCGGGACCTTCGGCGGCCGTCCGAAGCGCCCGGACGAGGAGGTCCGCACCGTCGGCGCCTCCTACCGCCTGATGGCGCGGGGCTCGGTCAGCCGGGTCGCGATCGCCTCGGCGACGCAGCACCTGTTCGAGTGGCGCTCGCGGCTTGCCGCCGCGGCCCCGGCCGCCAAGCTGATGAAGGCGCCGGATTTCGACACGACGGTCGCGGCGACTTCGGCACGCCTGCCGAACCATCCCGGCGCCGTCGACTATTTCGAGCGCGAGCAGCAGACCTTCCTCGATCGTTACGAGGATTACATCTACCTGCTGGCCTTCTTCGGCGGCACGATCGGCTCGGGCATCGCCTGGATCGGGCAGCGGCTGGCCCGCAAGCGCCGCGAGCGCATCGACATCGTGCTCGACCGCCTGCTCGACATCATGCGTGAGGTCCGGGCCGCCACCAGTGCAGCCGAGCTGGATGAGATCGCCATCGAGACCGACGGGCTCGTGGCCGACGTCGTCTGCTACGCCCGCGAACGCAGCATCGACGCCCGGACCGTGAGCGCCCTGATCCTGGCGGTGGACGGCGTCCACGCGGCGATCTCCGATGCGCGGCGGCGGGCCGACGATTCGGCGCCGGGGGCGACGGCCAAGCGACGCACCGCGCGGCTGCTGGCCCTCAACCTGCCGGCCGCGGAATAACCGTGACCGTCCGCGCCGGCGCCCTCGTTGACGCGGGATGGCATGCGGGTCGGGAGGGACCGCTGTGTCCCGTGCATCACCGCCCGGCTGGCGGCGTAGGCATATCATGCTAACGGGGGGCATGTTCGATCCCGCCGCCGCCCTCGAAACGGTCCTCGCCAACCTCGACCGCGAAGCCCGCGAGCCGACCAAGCTGCGCGCCGCGCTCGTGCCCGAGCTGCGCCGGGTCATCGAGGACGGCCACCGCGCCGCGGAGGCGCAGCTTCTGCAGGACCGCAACGGCCTCGGCTGCGCGCAGGCCCTGTCGGACCTGACCGACGCCGTGGTGCGGACGATCCACGACGCGGTGGTCCGGCAGCTCTACCCCAACGACAACCCCTCCACCGGCGAGCAGCTCGCCGTGGTCGCCACCGGCGGCTACGGCCGGGGCACGATGGCGCCGGGCTCCGACATCGATCTGCTGTTCCTGCTGCCCTACAAGCAGACCGCGTGGTCCGAGAGCGTCGTCGAGGCGATGCTCTACGTCCTGTGGGACCTCAAGCTGAAGGTCGGCCACGCCACCCGCTCCGTGGAGGAATGCCTCCGCGAGGCGAAGGCCGACATGACCATCCGCACCGCGCTCCTCGAGGCGCGCTACCTGTTCGGCACGCGGGTCCTGTTCGAGGAGCTGGTGACGCGCTTCGACGCCGAGCTGGTGATCGGCTCGGCCGCCGAATTCGTGGACGCCAAGCTGCGCGAGCGCGATGCCCGGGTCTCGAAGGCCGGCACCTCGCGCTACCTGGTCGAGCCCAACGTCAAGGACGGCAAGGGCGGCCTGCGCGACCTGAACACCCTGTTCTGGATCGCCAAGTACACCTACCGGGTGCGCGACCAGATCGAGCTCGTCGGCGCCGGCCTGTTCACCCAGGAGGAATACGCGCTGTTCGAGCGCTGCGACGAGTTCCTGTGGCGGGTCCGCTGCCACATGCACTTCGTCACCAAGCGGGCGGAGGAGCGGCTGTCCTTCGGGCTGCAGCCGCGGATCGCCGAGCGCTTCGGCTACGAGGCCCGGGGCGGCCTGTCCGGGGTCGAGCGCTTCATGAAGGCGTATTTCCGCGTCGCCAAGGATGTCGGCGACCTCACCGCCATCGTCTGCGCCGAGCTGGAGGCCCGCCACGCCAAGCGCACGCCGGTGCTCGACCGCTGGATCGGCCGGTTCCGCGACCGCTTCCGCGCCACCGCGATCGAAGCCGAGGATTTCTGGATCGACCACGGCCGGGTGAACCTGCGCGCCGAGGACGCGTTCGAGCGCGACCCGGTCAACCTGATCCGCCTGTTCTGGCTGGCCGACCGCCACAACCTCGCGATCCACCCGGACGCCAAGCGGCTGGCGAACCGGTCGCGCCGGCTCATCACCCCGACCCTGCGGGCGGACCCGGAAGCCAACCGGCTGTTCCTCGACATCCTGACCTCGCGCAACGCCCCCGAGGAGGCCCTGCGCGAGATGAACGAGGCCGGCGTGCTCGGCCGGTTCATCCCGGATTTCGGCCGCATCGTCGCGATGATGCAGTTCAACATGTACCACCACTTCACGGTGGACGAGCACCTGCTGCGCACCGTCGGCATCCTGGCTGCCATCGAGTCGGGCCGCGCCGAGGAGGCCTACCCACTGGTCTCGCGCCTGATCCACACGATCCACAACCGCACCGCGCTCTACGCCGCGATCCTGCTGCACGACATCGCCAAGGGCCGACCCGAGGACCACTCGATCGCCGGGGCGGCCATCGCCGCGCGGCTCTGCCCGCGCTTCGGGCTGACCGAGGCCGAGACCGAGACCGTGGCCTGGCTGGTCGAGCATCACCTGCTGATGTCGATGACCGCGCAGAGCCGCGACCTGTCGGACGGCAAGACGATCGAGCGATTCGCCTCGGTGGTGCAGAGCCTGGAGCGGCTGAAGCTCCTGACCATCCTGACGGTGGCCGACATCAGCGCGGTCGGCCCCGGCGTCTGGACCGCCTGGAAGGGCACCCTCGTCCGCACCCTCTACGACGAGACCGAGGTGTTCCTCTCGGGCGGCCATTCCGAGATCGCCCGCACCGACCGGGTGCGCCTCGTCCAGATGAGCCTGCGCGAGCAGCTGCCCGGCTGGGCCTCGGATGAGTTCGACGCCTACGCGGCGCGTCACGGCCAAGCCTACTGGCTGAAGGTCGACAGCCCGCGCCAGATCAAGAACGCGGTCTTCCTCCGCGACGTGCTGAGCGAGGGCCGCACCAGCGCCACCGACGTGGCCCTCGACCCGGTGCGGGGCGTGACGGAGGTCACGATCTACTCCCCGGACCACCCGCGCCTGCTCGCGATCGTCACGGGGGCCTGCGCGGCGGCCGGCAGCAACATCGTCGATGCGCAGATCTTCACCACCACCGACGGCTTCGCCCTCGACACGATCTTCATCTCCCGGGCCTTCGAGCGCGACGAGGACGAGTTGCGCCGGAGCAAGCGCATCACGGCCGCGATCGAGCGGTCCCTGAAAGGCGAGATCCGCATCGCCGACCTGGTGGCCGACAAGCACCCGCCGACCAGTGCCCAGGCCAAGACCTTCCTGGTGCCGCCGGATGTCGGGATCGACAACGCTCTGTCGAGCCGCGAGACCGTGGTGGAGGTGACCGGCCTCGACCGGCCGGGCCTGCTCTACGAGCTGACCACGGCGTTCGGCCGGCTGTCGCTGAACATCACCTCGGCGCACGTGGCCACCTTCGGCGAGCGCGCGGTGGACGTCTTCTACGTCACCGACCTCACCGGCACGCGGGTGACGCAGCCCGACCGGCAGGCGGCGATCCGCAAGGCGATGCTGGAGGTGTTCGCGGGCGACGTCGCAGTCCTCAGGGCCGAGGGCCTGGAGGCCCTCGTCGCCGCGCCGCCGCCACGCGAGGCGTGAGCGGGCGGGTTGATTTCGGCCGCCCCGGGTCAGATATCAGCGCCGCATTCGATTCTCCTCACCCATTCCCGCCGACGACTGAACCGCGATGACGAGCAACGACATGTCCCAGGACGACCAGCGCCAGACCACGGTCGAGGCCGGTGCCAGCGCGGCCCAGGAG
>NZ_VRVD01000348.1:0-4921 GCF_008040015.1 Methylobacterium sp. WL18
CGCCGCCACCCCGCCGGCCGCCCAGCCGCGCCTGCGCATGCGGCCGTATTACGGCTACCCGTACTGAGGACGGGTTCGGCCCACGGGTCGCGAGCCGTTTCCGGCGATCGTACGGGTCCGTAGCGCCTCCCCAGGTCGCGACGGGCCCATTCTCCGGTGCGGTAGTCCTGCGCCCGTGCAGGAAAGGGACTTCGCAGACCCAGAACGAAGCGCGGGTTCCCTTCTCCCGCGCACCGAGCGAGGGGATGCGTATTGGCGCCCGCTCGCCGAAAGCGTCGCTCACAGCGGTACGGACGCTCCGAACGCGATGCGGGATCGTCAAAACCCGCGCGGGCCATGCGGGATCGACGCTTCCGCTGCCGGTTGCACGGTCCCGCTCCCGTCTGACGTCAGGAGCGACGCGCGCGCGTCAGGATCGCTCCGACCCGGCGGACCGGACCCGCTTGAGCGTCCAATGGCCGCCGGACGGCTTGCAGCCGGTGCCGCGCACGAAGCGGCTGCGGCCCGGGCCGATGACCGAGGCCAGGAAGTTGCGGCAGATCAGGTCGTCGGCCACGTAAGGCAGGCCGGTCGGGTTGACCGCGCCGTGCAGCCCGGTCTCCGGGTTGTCCCACTTCACCGGCCGGCCGTTGCCCTGCGGATCGAGGGCGACCGACAGCGCCGCGCGGGCGCGCCGCCAATCCTCCTCGCCGAGGTCGCTGCCGAAGCTCGTGGGCCGTTTCTCGATGCTGCCGGTGACCACGGGCTCCTCGGCCACGGGCGGGTTCGCCGCAGCGGGCTCGCCGCGGAACACCAGCAGCGGCTGGCTGCAGCTGCACAGGAGCATCGCCAGCGACACGGCCGTCATCGCCACAGGGGCGCGCAACCGTCGGCTTGGCTCTTTACACGCGCATCGCCGCATTACACCTGACTCACGACGGGCTATCCGCTCGACCGAACATGCCGATGTCGGTGGCCCCCTCAGGCCCTGGACGCGGCAGGCAGGAGTCTTGCCGTGGATCAGTTAAGGACCGATGACCCGAGCGCCGGCGCGGTTGCCCCGACCTCGGACTTTACCCTCAGCGACGACCCCGTCGCGCTGTTCGACGCCTGGATGCGCGAGGCCCAGGCCGCCGAGCCGGAGGACCCGAACGCCATGGCGCTGGCCACCGCGGGGTCGGACGGGCTGCCCGACGTGCGCATGGTGCTGCTGAAGGGCTTCGATGCGCACGGCTTCGTGTTCTACACCAACCTCCAATCCGCCAAGGGCGAGGAGCTGGCTCAGAACCCGCAGGCCGCCCTGGTGCTGCACTGGAAGAGCCTGCGCCGGCAGGTCCGCGCCCGGGGGCCGGTCTCGCCGGTGACGCCGGAGGAGGCCGACGCCTATTTCGAGAGTCGCCGCCGGGAGAGCCGGCTCGGCGCCATCGCCAGCCGGCAATCGCGCCCCCTCGTCGATCGCGCCACGCTGATGGCCGAGGTGCAGGACCTCGCCGCCCGCTACGAGGACGGCCCGATCCCCCGGCCGGAGCACTGGACCGGCTTCCGCATCGCCCCGGTGTCGCTCGAGTTCTGGCAGAACGGCGATTTCCGCCTGCACGACCGGGTCCGGTTCACCCGGGACGGCGACGGCTGGAGCCGGTCGCGGCTGTATCCGTAGGACGATCCCGGTTTCAAAAGGTCCGAGACCTTTTGCGGGTCCAGGGCAGAGCCCTGGTCCATCGGGGCTCTGCCCCGATACCCCGCCAAAGGGCTGAGCCCTTTGGAAACCCATGGACTTGGCGATGAGCCCCCGGAAACGAAGAGAGCCCCGGCGGGGACCGGGGCTCTCGACGCGACATGGATTGCGACGGGGCTCAGGCCTCCTCGCCGTCCTTCTTCTCGGCGTCCTCGGCCTCTTCCTCGGCCTTCTCCTCAGCAGCCTTCTCCTCGGCGGCCTCGGCGGACTGCGCCTCGGCGATCGCGGCCTCCTCGGCCTCGACCTCGGCGCCCAGCACGGTCGGCGGCACGATGTTGGCCACCGGATCGGTGGGCTCGCCCGTGTGGGTGCCGGCCGGGATCTTGACGTCGGAGACGTGGATCACGTCGCCGATCTCGCGACCGGTCAGGTCGACCTCGATCGCGTCCGGGATCTGGTCCGGGGCGACCTCGAGGGTCAGGGTGTGGGCAACGATGTTGAGGGTGCCGCCGAGCTTCTTGATGCCGGGGGCCGCGTCCTCGTTGATGAAGTGCACCGGCACCTCGACGGTCACGGTCTGACCGGAGACGACGCGCAGGAAGTCGACGTGCAGCGGGACGCCGGAGACCGGGTCGAGCTGGAAGTCGCGCGGGATCGCCCGGACGGTCTTGCCGCCGGCCTTGATCTCGAACAACGTGGTCTTGAACCCGCCGGCGTAGATCAGGGTGCGGGCGCGGACGAGGTCGATGGCGATGGATTGCGGCGGCTGGCCGCCTCCGTACACGACGGCGGGAACTTGACCCTGGCGACGAACGGCCCGGGCGGCCCCCTTGCCGACCCGGTCGCGTGCCACGGCCTCAAGCGTCTTGACTGCGCTCATGGCGTGATCCTTCAAATGCTGGCTGGACCCGGAAAACGGAAAAAGCCGCCCGACGCGGACGGCTGTGACCTTCCCGGTGCGCCCCTGCCTCCAAGGGTGTCGGAGGGCGCGCGGTGCGCATACACGGATGGGGGCGGATTGGCAATGTTCGGTGCGCTGTCGCTTTCACCTTGGCAGCATCGCGGGTCGACATGCCCGAGGCCGATTGGCGGCCCGGCCGGCGATTCCTGCCGTTGAAGTCTTCGCCGCGTTGCGCGCCCACTACGCCGAGCGGATGAACGCTGCCAAGCTTGACGCGTGATGGTCGCCGATGCCGGCTCCACGAAAACTGACTCGCAGAGCGTTGCCATGCGGGCGTCGCCCCTTGTCCCGAGCGCATGCGGCGTCAGCGGAATGGGACCCAGCACAGGACGACGCGAGGCGTCCCTTCGCGGCAACGCCGCGTCTCGATGGTGCCGCTTGCGCGGCGCATGGCCTGCGAGGTCCCGGATCGCCGTCCACTGACGTTCCAGGCGTCCGGGCCAGACGTCCGGGAAAGGGCCGCGCCTCAACCGGCAACAGACTGCCCGTCCAACCGCCCCCTTACGGCCGCAGCCCCGCGAGCGCCCGCCGGGCCCGGCGCCGCTGCAGCCACACGGTCAGGCCGAGCGCGGTGCCGATCACCAGGGCGGAGAACGCCGTCGTGGTGGTGCCGAGCGCGTAGATCTCCGGGGTCGTCACCGTGGTGGTCAGGCCCTGAAGCTCCAGCGGCAGGGTGTTGCGGCCGCCGATCGCCTGGCTGGTGCGGGCGAGCTCGTCGAACGACAGGGTGAAGCCGAACAGGGCGACGCCGACCAGGGCCGGGGCCAGGATCGGCACCACCACGTGCCGCAGGGTCTGCGCCCCGGTGGCGCCGAGGTCGCGGGCGGCCTCCTCGTAGGCGGGGCTGAACCGGTTGAACACCGCGAACATGATCAGCAGCCCGAAGGGCAGCGTCCAGGTCAGGTGCGCCCCGAGTGCCGACGTGAAGAGGCCCATGAACGTGCCGTGGTCCTGCAGGAATCCCCAGCCCGTGGCCTCGGCCAGCGCCTTGACCGCGTCGTCCAGCAGCCGGAACTCCAGACCGATCCCGAGGGAGACCACGATCGAGGGCACGATCAGGCTCGACACCGCCAGGGCGAAGACCAGGCCGGCGCCGGCGAACCCCTTGCGGAAGGCGAGGCCGGCGTAGAACGCGAGGGTGACGGTGAGCGCCATCACCACCAGCCCGAGCATCAGCGAGCGCCGCAGCGCCGCCCAGATGTCGACGACGCCGACCCCCTCCCACAGCTTGGCGAACCAGTGGGTCGAGACCCCGTTCATCGGGAAGGTCAGGCCGCCGGACGGGCCCTGGAAGCTCAGGGTGAGGATCGTCAGGGTCGGCCCGTACAGGAACAGAACGTAGAGGCAGAAAATCCCGGCGAGCCCGTAGAAGGCGAAGCCGCGCGGCCGGTCCATCCTACAGCTCCATCCTCAGAGTTCCCTGCGCAGGTCGATCATCCGGGTGAGCCCGAGGATCATCAGCAGCACGGCGGCGAGCAGCACCACCGCGTTGGCGGCGGCGGCCGGGAACTGCAGGTAGGCCATCTGCACCTGGATCACCTTGCCGACGCTGGCGATCTGCTGGCCGCCCATCATGCCGACCGTGACGAAGTCGCCCATCACGAGCGTGACCACGAAGATCGACCCGATGGCGATGCCGGGCTTGGTCAGCGGCAGCACCACGTTCCACAGGGTCTGGAACCCGGACGCGCCGCAATCCCGCGCCGCCTCGATCAGCGACCGGTCGATCCGCGCCAGGCTGTTGAAGATCGGCACGATCATGAACACCGTGTCGAGGTGCACGAAGGCCAGCACCACCGCGAAGTCGGAATAGAGCAGGCCCTCGATCGGCGCCTTGATCAGCCCGAGGCTGCGGAGCGTGTCGTTGACCAGGCCGTTGCGCCCGAGCAGCGGGATCCACGAGATCATGCGGATCACGTTCGAGGTCCAGAACGGGATCGTGCAGAGCAGGAACAGGCCCATCCGCACCGTGTCCGAGCGGACGTGGAAGGCCAGGAAGTAGGCGATGGAGAAGCCCAGCGGCAGGGTGATCGCCAGCGTCAGGGCGACGAATTTCAGCGTCGAGAGATAGGTCCGGATCGTGGTGCAGAGGTCGGCCGACAGGCAGCCGTCGAACAGGTCGGCGTAGTTCTGCAGGGTCAGCGCCGGGGTGATCGCGTACTCGTTGTACTCCCAGAACGACACCACGGCGGTGAGCAGCAGCGGCACCACCAGGAAGACCAGGAACACCAGGGCCAGCGGCGCCGCCTGGAGGTAGGCGAGGCTGCGGCGCCGGGCCCGGGGGGCGGCCGCGACCGGTGCGGCGA
>NZ_VRVD01000349.1:0-4919 GCF_008040015.1 Methylobacterium sp. WL18
CCTTCCGGGGATCGCGCGGCCGGCCGGCGGGCTCCTTCGTGGCCGTGGCGACGCCGCCGCATCTCGGGATGAGGACCCGGACCGGAAAGACTATCTCGGGCGATCCCGGCGCGATCCGAAGCAAGACCACCGGGGGCGATGAGTTTTCCGCGCCTCACATCCGCTTAAGTTGCAAGTCCGAGAGCGCATTCCATCGGCTGGACGCTGCGTCCGGCGCGCTTCATTTGCATGGCTCCAAACTTGGCCTCCGACTTGCTTAGCCTGCCCCGTCCTGGACGCATCCGGATCGGGAGACGGGAAGCGAGATGGCAGAGGCATCGGGGTTCAGTCGGCGCACATTGATTGCGATGGTCGGCGCCGCCGCCGGGAGCGGGGCGGCCTATCAGGTGATGACCAGCCTCGGGTTCGCCGAGGAATCGCCCTATCGCGGGCCGATCCGGCTCGACGGCGATCCCAAGGGCGCCTCGGTGCTGGTCCTCGGGGCCGGGCTCGCCGGCATGACCACGGCGCTGGAGCTGCACCGGGCCGGGTACCGGGTGCAGATCCTGGAATACAACACCCGCGCCGGCGGCCGGAACTGGACGCTGCGCGGCGGCGACAGCTACACGGAACTCGGCGGCGAAACCCAGCGCTGCGCCTTCGACGCCGGCCTCTACCTCAACCCCGGCCCCTGGCGGATTCCCTACCACCACCACGGCGTGCTCGATTACTGCCGCCGGCTCGGGGTGGCGCTGGAGCCGTTCATCCAGCTCAACCACAACGCCTTCGTGCACAGCGCGACCGGTTTCGGCGGCAAGCCGCAGCGGATCCGCACGGTGAAGACCGATCTCGACGGCGCCACCGCAGAGCTGCTCGCCAAGGCCACCCGCAAGGGCGCGCTGGACGCGCAGGTCTCCAAGGAGGACCAGGAGATCCTGATCGAGGCCCTGCGCTCCCTCGGCGGCCTCGACGAGAACCTCGCCTATCGCGCCGGGCCTGAGTCCTCGGAATTCCGCGGCTACGCCCACGATCCCGGCGGCGGCCTCTCGGCGCGCCCGGTCGACGGCGAGCCGATGGCATTGCACGACATCCTGACCTCGCGGCTGTGGCGCGGCCTGCAGAACTTCCTGCTCTACGAGTTCCAGACCACGATGTTCCAGCCGGTCGGCGGCATGGGCCGGATCGGCGAGGCCTTCGCCCGCGCCCTGCCGCCGGACACGATCCGGTACGGCGCCAAGGTCACGCAGATCGCCCAGGATGGCCACGGCGTCACCGCCACCTACCAGGATCTGGCTCATGGCGGCGCGGTGCGGCAGGCCCAGGCGGATTGGTGCGTCTGCGCCCTGCCGCTGACGGTGCTGAGCCAGATCCCGACCCAGGTCGGCCCGACGATGAAGGCCGCCATCGACGCGGTGCCCTACGCCTCGTCGGTGAAGGTCGGGCTGCAATTCAAGCGGCGGTTCTGGGAGGAGGACGAGCACATCTTCGGCGGCATCTCCTACACCGACCTGCCGATCCGCCAGATCGCCTATCCCGCGACCGGCTACAATGCCGGCGGCAAGGGCGTTCTGCTCGGCGCCTATACCTGGAACGGGCCGAACTCCTACGAATTCACGGCGCTCAGCCCCGCCGAGCGGGTGCGCCGGGCGGTGGCCTACGGCAGCCAGATCCACCCGCAATACCGCACCGAGTTCGAGACCGGGATCGCGGTGGCCTGGCACCGGGTGCCATTCACCCTGGGCTGCGCCGGCGACTGGACCGACGAGGCGCGGGCCCAGCACTACGACAACCTCTGCGCGATCGACGGGCGGATCATGCTGGCCGGCGAGCACGCCTCGTATATCCCGGCCTGGCAGGAGGGCGCGATCCTCTCGGCGCTCGACGCGGTCACGCGGCTTCACAAGAGGGTCCTGGCGGCATGAGTGTGTCTTCGATCACCCGAATCCTGGCGCTGCTCCTCGCCACCGGTACCGGCGCCGCCGCGCAGGAGCACGCCCTCCACGCGGCCGTCCCGTCGGCCGGCCCGGCGATGAGCGAGGGCAAGACCTTCACGGAGTCCGGGGGCGCGGCGCTCTACGCCCAGGTCTGCGCCGCCTGCCACCAGGCGGGCGGGGAGGGCGCGGTCGGCGCCGCCGCCTATCCGGCGCTCCGGCACAACGAAAAACTCTCCAGCGCCGGCTATCCCGTCACGGTGATGCTGTACGGCCTGCGCGGCATGCCCCCACTCGGGCGCATGATGAGCGACACCCAGGTCGCGGAGGTGGTGAACTACGTCCGCACCCATTTCGACAACCCATACGGCGACGCGGTCGCCCCCGAGGATGTGAAAGCGGCACGGCCATGATCGAACGGACCCTGATTTCCACAACCCTCGCGCTGGCCCTGCTGGCCGGGCCGGCTTCGGCCGAGGACATCACCCGGCACCCGATCCCGGGCTCGGACTTCCCGATCTCGGAGGCGGTCGAGGTGCCGGCCGGGCACGCCACCGTCTATCTCAGCGGCTTCGGGCCGGCGGTGACCGACCCCAACGCCGAGAAGAACACGGTCGCCGCCTTCGGGGATACCCGCGCCCAGACCGCCTCGACCCTGGCCTCCATCGAGGCGGCCCTGAAGCGCCGGAACCTGTCGCTGCGCGACGTGGTGAAGATGACGGTCTTTTTGGTCGGCGACCCGGCCAAGGGCGGGCGGATGGATTTCGCCGGATTGATGGAATCCTACCGCGAGACGTTCGGTACGGCGGCCCAGCCGAACCTGCCGACCCGCTCGGCCGTGCAGGTCGCGGCTCTGGCCAATCCGGGCTGGCTGGTGGAGATCGAGGTCACCGCCGTGCGGCCGTGACGGGACATTGCGCAAGCCGCCCGGACACCCGCCGCGTCACCCCGGGGCCGCGCCACGGCGCCCGGGATGAATCCGGTTCCGGACGGATGACGCGACCGGCTCCGTCATGGCGTTCAGCGCGGCGCCCCGGGATGGCCGGGTTGCTGTCGGAACGGCCTCGGTGAACAGGCGGGACGCTCCCTGTCCAACCCGTTGCGGACACCTTGAAACGGCGGGCTCTCACTCCGTGATTCAACGCGCGCCGCCGAACCCGTATCCTCCTCGGCGACGCGCGCTCGGAGCCTCGGTTGCTCTGCAGCATGCGCGCGAACGCCGGAATGCGCAGTTTTTTACTTGATACTTCAATATAAACGAGACGAATTTCGATCCGTCCTGTTTTTTGAAAACTACGACCCTGCTGGTGACCGAGCTTCGTTCGTCGGCCGCGCCATCATCCGCCCTGAACGGCTGTCGCTTTGGGCGCACCCTCAAGGATTGTCGGCGCTCGGTCCCAGCCGCCCCGGGGAAATTCCATTCCCGGCAAAAGCCCGTCAATGTCACCGAGCCCAGAGATGCGACACGTCATACGTTCAGATACGGCTTTCTCTTGGTGACCACTTTATCAAATCGCGGTAAGTTCTCGCGCCACAAAGCCGCTGCTTGTTGTGTCGGCGATAGATCTGAAACCAGATCTCTCATTTTATCCGGGGAGAACGGCGGATTGGGGCAAAAGTACGGGGTCAAGGGCCGGCTGGCGTAGTAGTTGTAAAACAAGGCCCTGCGATTTTTGCCTGTCGCAGGCTTACCCCTGTGGTAATATTGCGATGTATCGCAAAATATGACCGATCCCGCCGGACCTGTGAAGGTTGTGATGTCGAAATCGATCTTGCCCTCGTTTCGCGCGTGCATCAGTTTCTGCTGCTTGAAGCCTCGTGATTTTTCGAAATCGGGGGTCTTACGCTGCAAATGAAGAATTTCAAACGGGCCGTCGTCGTCGCCGACATCATTCAGGTAGACGGCAACTTTCACCATCGGGCTGTCTTCGCTATCTTTATGCCAAGTTCTCGCGCCCCTCTCTAAACCATCGGCAACAGTGAAAAATATATCCACGCCCCCGAACGCGACGGGGAGCTTCAGATAATGCTCGATGATTTTTAGAAACTTGATCTCCAACCCGGCGCAGAAAATGGTCTTGAATTGATCCATCGAAGATGGATGTGCGCCGAGTAGCTTTATGATATCGATATTCTTGCCTGTTGCGATGTAGGTCCGTTCCGTCAGATCATAAATCTCATCGGCGGCCGCGCGAAAGCGGCTCGACCTGAAGGATTCGAATGAATCCGCGTCGGCTCTGCAGAAGCCCTGCTCATTCAAAGTCTGCGCCAGCGACGCCTCTTGATGCGTCAAGGTCGGCAATTCGTGACTGTGGGCCTTGATGAAAGCGGCCCGGCTATCGATCGATCTGCGCTTGATCGGACCGAGCGAGTAGACCGAGTGCGTTGTCTTGGATGGCCATTGTGCAATACGATGAAAGATCTTGTGTATCGTGAGAGCGGTCTTTCGCATTGCTTCCATGTGGCACCCGTTATTGCGAAGTTAGGCGCGCGATAGCTGAGGGTCCGCCGCTTCTGCTTTCCACCCATGTGTCCAGAGTATACACAACTCTGAATGTTGCAATTTTTGTATTTTAATACCAACTCAAAGTGTTTTTATTTGATTTACGTTAAATGTCAAGCTCAAATAAGTGGTCCTGGAACCTAAATCTCACTCCGACGATCGCTATTGCCGATGTGTCTCAGGTGGATCGGTTCACGATCAATCTTCCGCGCCTGGGACCGCTTGGCCAGATCGCAAACATTACGGCGTTGCAGGCGGATTGACCGGATCGGGTCGGTCTGCGGCAGTCCGCCGGCCCGCGGCGCCCCAGGGAGGCGGATTTCGCGGCACCGCGCGACCGAGGCCGCGCGTGAACGCTGGTCCCGACGGGAGATTAGCCCGCCTCGTCGGCCCGATCGCAATCCGATCTCAAGACCTTGCGCGGGCTGACCCCGGACCCTGTTCCTACCGCAGACCCGCCCTCGGCTCGGCCGCCCAAGCCGCCGCGTCGTCCCCGAGCCGGCGGG
>NZ_VRVD01000034.1:0-19877 GCF_008040015.1 Methylobacterium sp. WL18
GGCGTCCACGGAGGCCGGGCCAGCGCCCGCCGCATCGGCCGTGAACTCGCGGGTCCGGCTCCAGTGACGCACGGCGAGGTGGAAGTTCTCCATGACGAAGACGCCGAGGTGCAAGGACGGGCCGAGGAGCCCGAAGGTCCCGGCATGCCCCTGCGCCACCGCGTCGAGGGATCGGCCGACGCCGGCATAGATCGGCAGGAAGCGCTGGCTGTAGACGGTGTCGCCGCCGGCATAGTGGGCGAGTTCGTGGCCGATGATCGCCGCCACCTCGTCGCCCCGCAGCAGGGCGAGGTAGGGCAGCGGCAGGTAGAGGATCCGGCCCGTCAGCGGCGCGCCGCCGGGCTCGACCACGGCCGGGCCGGCGCTGACGAAGAAGCCTCCGGTAAGGCCGACCACCACGGCCTCCGGCTTCAGCGCTCCGAGCCGGTCGGCCAGCCCCTCGGTGAGCCGCCACAGGCCCGGCGCCTCGGCGGGCGACACGACCCGGCCGAAGATCGACAGGGGGTCGGGCTCGAAGGCGGAGAGCGCCCGGCGCAGGCCGAGCACTGTGGCGCCCGCCGCGACCAGGACCGCCCCGATGGCGACGACGGCCACGAACAGCATCTTGATCTCGCCGCCGCCCAGCCCGGGCCGCGCCAGCAACCCGGCCTCGAAGACCACGGCGGCGACGAAGCCCGCCGTTGTAAAGAGCACCTGGAGGGCGAGCACCGGCGGCAGCAGGCGGCGCATCCACGAGAAACCGGCCACCAGCGCGTCGCGCGAGGCCCGCCCCAGCCGCCCGAGAGCGGCGCCGGCGAGGAGCACGAGGATCGACAGGAGTGCGGCGCCGCCCCCGGCCGCGACGACCACGGGCGGGAGCAGGCGGCGCCAGTCCATGATCGTCGTCAGGGTCGCGACCTCGTCCCGGGCCGCCCGGGCCTGAACCAGGGCGAGTGGACCGCCATAACCCTTGCCGTTGCGGCGGAACTGCATCCGGAAATCGGGGCGCCCGTCCGGCGGCGCCCGCGCCTCCAGATCCGCGACGATCCGGGTAAGGTGCTCCCGCTCGGCGGCGAGGTCGGCCCAATCGGCGCCGGCCCGCTCCTGCTCCCACAGGCCGAGGAGCAGGATGCCCAGGGGCAGGAGGACGGTGGCGGCGATCAGGTGCGTGACGGAACGCAAGCGCAAGGGCATGCGCGAATTAGCTACGTCAGGGATACCCGCCTCCTCGGATGCGTTCGGAGCCAGAACGGGTCACTCAGAATTTGTTCGCCGGACGCTCGTCCACTGGAATCGGGATGAAGCTGTCGTGCTTGCGGCACGAGATCCTATCGACCTTGCGGCTCTCACCCTTGATCAGGTCCATGGCGCCAGTCTTTCGATTGACCAGGAAATAGCCACCCGGGTTTTTCAGCTTGATAACATCGTCGGACTGAAGCGCGACTTCCTGTATCTTCGATTCACGCTCGCCATTCGGCTTCATCAAGGCCCATTTCTTGGATGCGAGGTCGATGCTGAAGTAGATTGTTTTGCCGCCATTGTTGATGCACGCCAGGGTGAAAGGCTGCGTCGCTTCTTCAGCGTGTGCAGTGTGCGCAGCGATGAACGTGCAAAGTACGCCGGACACAAGGAGAGAGGTCGCTTTTTCAGTCATCCGGTTCATTCCTGACGGTACGTCCTGCCGCATCGCGGTTGGCGGTCTAAGCGTGCGCGCAGCAGGGGGCAAATCGATCCCGGGCCAGAGCATGCTCCCTTGCTGGCCAGGGTGATCGCGGCGCCAGGGACACCCTACCAAGCGTCGGGTCAGTGGCATCAGGTTAAGGCATGGATTGGGCCGGGAACTCTTTCATACGTCTCGGATGCCGCCTATGTTCGCAAGGCTCTGAAGCGCCGAGTTTCAAGATATCGACCTCGCACCGCTACCGACGGCTCCAATGCCACTCCTATCGTCTGATGGCCCGCTCGACCTCGTCCAAGAACGTGGCCGCCGAGGTTTAACCGGCGTTCTCATACAACCTTGGTGGGGAGCAGACGTTCAGCTTTCCGTGGACGGGAGCATGACCGACACCATCAAGATGCGATTGCAGCCGTTGGTATATTCTAAGTGGACCCGCAGCCCATCGCGCGTAAACAGATCCCAGGGCCTATGCTCGATCCCAGACACGGTGGCGCCACCATCGCTGCTCCTTACCAGCGGACCCATGATCGCCCTCGCATCGTTCCGTGAGTTCCGGAACCTGACCGCACCCGGCAGGTCACCCGCGAACTCGCAGTACGATGGGTCCTTTCCGGCACCGAAGCACTGAACGCAGCAGCAGACGTCGCTCGCATCGATCATCATAGCCAATCCACGACTCGGACATTCGATGTGGCGATCGAGCCTATGTTCGGGATCGCCTTCCGGTGGTCGATCCGTAACCGCGGGCGAGGGGCCAAGCAGGGGTAAGAACTCTGAAACGTGCTTACCGATGAGTGTATGGTCCGTCATGAGCTGACCTATCGCAGCTTGGCTGAATATCTGGATAGGGTCGACATCGGCCGGACCGGCCTAAGGTCAAGATAGGTGTAAGGCATTCAGGCGCCTTTCGAATAGGGTTGGCAAGAAAGGGTTGTGTTCACCGCTTGTTGAGAAGCTTGCGGACACCATCCAGTGCGTAAGCTTCGGCCGCATTTCTAGGAAGTGCAGGAGGTTTAGCCGCAAGCGTCCTCACCGATCTGCCCTGATCGTCCTTCCGGTCTGGGTCGGCTCCGCGACTGAGCAGGAACAGGACCAAGGACCAATCTCCGAAGCCGGCCGACATCGAGGCAGGCGTGCTACCGAGTGACATAGGGTGATCGACGTCAGCCCCTTCCTTAAGGATGCGGTCCATCCATGCGGTATCCTGACGAAGGATCGCGTTGGCGTAAGAGTTGGTGAACCCTTCCTCCCGGGTCAGCACCGGACGCGCCTGTTCGTGGGCATAGAAGGCGCCTGCGAGGGTAGCGAGGATTGCCATGACCCCTACAAAAGCTCCCCAGGTCACAGTGTGGATCGCCGCGAGTATCGTCGGCTTGGATTTGCGAACGGCCCACGCCTTCACAACCGCCAACACCGGGAGAACGATGGGATAGGTCACAACGGCATAGAGGACTGCGAGCCAGAGAGCGATTTCTCCCGGGGTGGCCTCGCCCGGAACGTTCAGGAGCACCGGGAGGGTCAGGAGGATGCAGAGCACCCACAGTGACCAGAGCACGACGGCTGCAAAGACTGCGATCAGGCGCCGCATCAACATTGGGGCAGATCGTCCTTCCAGCCGTCCGAGTTGAGGCAGGGGCGAAAGCATCCATCACCGTCCTGCAAGCAGTCTTTCCCGACACATGTGGCGGAGGATTGCGCTCGTTCTAACCACCAACGTTTGAGGTCGAACTGGAGTTCTAGCGGCACACCGGCAGCTATCGCTCGAATCATGCTCCCTTTAGCCGAGCGAAGATCGAGGCGAAGATCGATCCAAGTCCCACGGCGAAAATCGGCACTGTAGGGGCTTTTGGACGGCGCCCGGAACGCTTCATCGGAGCTGATGTCACACCAGGTGGGACCACTCTCGTCTTGGTTTCGAACGTCCCCATCGGGACCGGACACAGGACGGAGCGTCACATGAAGATCGTCGTCATCGGCGGCACGGGGCTGATCGGCTCGCAGGTCGTCACCACCCTGAAAGCCGCTGGACACGAGGTCCTCGCTGCCTCGCCGAACACCGGCGTCAACGCCGTCACGGGCGAGGGGCTCACAGAGGCGTTGAAGGGTGCCGGCGTGGTGGTCGACGTCGCCAACTCGCCATCGTTCGCCGACGACGCGGCCATGAACTTCTTCGTCCGCGCCGGACGGAACCTTGCCGAGGCCGAGAAGGATGCCGGGGTCTCCCACCACGTCGCGCTCTCAGTCGTCGGAACCGAGCTCCTGCTCGACAGCGGCTACTTCCGCGCCAAGCTCGCCCAGGAGGAACTGATCGCCTCGGCGGGCGTGCCCTGGACGCTTGTCCGCGCCACCCAGTTCTTCGAGTTCGTCGCCGCCATCGCGGGAGCCGCGCTCGTCGACGGCGTCGCGCGCATGACCTCCGCGTCGATCCAACCGATCGCGTCGGCCGACGTTGCGGCGAAGGTCGCGGAGGCCGCGCTGGCACCACCGCGCAACGGCATGGTCGAGATCGCCGGCCCTGAGCGGCTGCCGATGGTCGAGCTGGTGAGGCGTCACTTCCAGGGCCTTGGCGAGACGCACGAGGTCCGCACGGACGACACCGCACCGTATTTCGGGGTGGTCCTCGGTGGCCCCTGGCTTACGCCCACAGGCGACGCATGGCTCTCGCAGCGACGCTACGGCGACTGGCTGGCGGCGCAGCCGAAGCGCACGGCCTAAGGTCTCCCGCCGATGGATGCTGCCTACATCTCAGCGCTGTCCGCGCTGGCCGGGTCGGCCATCGGCGCGATGGCCTCCTTCGCGACCACCTGGCTGACGCAACACAGCCAGGAGCACGCGACCCTCTTGGTGCAGGACAGAGCACGACGGGAAGCGCTCTATGGCAAGTTCATCCGGGAGGCGTCGACCTTGTTCGGCGACGCCTTCCAGCACGACCTCGACGATCCGGCCAAGCTGGTGAACCTCTACGCCATCGTGAACAAGATCCGGCTCTTCGGGGAGCCGGAGACGCTCCAGGAAGCCGAGCGTGTCATGCAGCGCATCGGCGAGACCTATTTCGCCCCGAATAAGGATCTCGCCGCCTTCGCCGACATCCGCCACGCCAGCGACCTCGATCCGCTTTGCGCGTTCTCGACGGTCTGCCGTAGGGAGCTGGCGATCGCCCACCGGTGAGGCTCAGTGAGGCGTCGGCGTTTCCACCGCCCCACCGAACGATATCGCCATGCGCTGGAGCTTGTCCGGGTTGCGGGTGAAGTAAATGCCGACGATCTGCCCGCCCTGGATGTCCAGGGCGACGGTCTGGAGCATCCCGCCCGGCTCCATGCTAAGGTAGCCCGGCAGGCCATCGATCCAGAGGTCCTGCAGCTTCCGGGCATGCTGGATCCACGATTTACGCGCGACCCCCTCGAACATGCGCGTGACTTTGTCGATTCCGACAATGGGCTGCGGGAAGGCGAGCACCTTTCCTCCTCCGTCGGAGTGCACCACGACGGCATCGGCGAGCATGCTGCGCAGCGTAGCGACATCGCCCGTCGTCGAGGCCTCGAAGAAGGCCTTGGCGATACGCGCCCCCTCTTCCCGCTCGACGGGGAAGCGCGGGCGGGCGGATTGCACGTGCTTTCTGGCTCGCGCGGCTAGCTGACGGATCGCGGGTGGCTCCCGCCGCAGGGTGACCGCAATTTCCGCGAGAGGGACCGCGAAGACGTCGTGCAGGAGGAACGCGGCCCGCTCAAGCGGCGACAGCCTCTCCAGGGCAAGCATCAGCGTGAGCGTCAGGTCGTCGCCGGGGGCTTCGTCCGGGACCATGGCGATAGGCTCGGGCAACCAGGTACCGACATAGGTCTCACGCCGGACCCGGGCGGACTTCATGACGTCCAGGCAGAGCCGCGTGACCGTCCGCGACAGGAAGGTGCCGGCCGAGGCGACCTCGGCATGGTCGACGTGTCGCCAGCGTAGCCATGCGTCCTGTACAACGTCCTCGGCCTCGCCGAGGGACCCGAGCATGCGGTAGGCGAGCCGGACGAGCCGCGCCCGCTCCTGCTCGAAGACGCGGGTCGGATCATCGATGGTCGGCATGGCGGAACGACCAGACGCTGAAGGCGACCGCGATAAGTGCAGGAAGCGTCACCGCGGGGAAATCGCGGGACAGAACCTCCGGCCCGCAGATGCCCACCGCAACCTCCCAAAAGTGGAACAGCGCGTGGCCCGAGAGCCAAACAGCACCAAGCGTCCAGAGCAGCGAGCGCGGTCCGGGTCTGGCCGCGCCGTACACGAACCCCGCCCCGATCAACACGAAGATCAGGCCGATGTCTCGCAGGAAATGCTGATTGAAGGGCCCTGTCGTCGTCACGCCCGGTACCGCGAAATACCATGCCTCGGGCGCGACGAGCATGAACACGCCGTTCCCGGCCAGTCCTGCGCCGAGGATGCCGGCGAGTACCGGAATGGCTTTGGTCATCGAACTTTCCCGACGTGATTGGTTCACGTGAGTGACGATGCACCGCTGGCCGATGTGACATGAGATGCAAGTTTCCGCGCGGCACCTTTCAAAGGCTTGGCCCTGCACGGATCATATCACTGAACACCGGCTGCCCAACCCGATGGTCGAGCGACGCTACGAGATACTCAAGCAAGCTACTACACAGAGCCCAGGGACGCTCCGACCGCGACGATATCCATTAATGAACGACCGCCTCCGAGATGCCCAGGCGTGGGAATTAACGGCAACGTTGGTTCGGTTGGAGCCCGTCCGCTTTTCTGGCCGAACTTCTCCGAAGCAGACATGCTGCTTTCGGCCAGCCTACGCCATGCCGGATCGCCGATGGGCGCAAAAGCGGTCGTTCGGCTTCGCGCCCATGTGGGTCATTCAGAGAGCTTTGGCCGCTTCTCCATAGCGGACATTCTGCGCAACGGCTGCTACGCCCGGCGATTAATATACGAGCACGTTCTGGAACTACCACAGACCTCAAAGAGGTCTTGATTGGGCCGCGCACCCTTCGGAGATGATCTTCGAAATGATCATGCCGAAGCGATGAGGTCTGATCGGATCGTGGAAAACGGCGATCCGGCAGCTGATGAATGGGCTTCGATGTCCCGGACATCCTCCAGGCCGGGGTGAGCGGCGACCGGCGAGACGACGAGGCTGGGCAGGCCGAGCCACGAAGCCGTCAGCCGAAGCTCCCCTAGCAGCCGCTCCGCGGTATCGGCCGGCGCACCCGGCTCGACGTGGGCACGCTGGACGACCAGGGCACCGACCTTCCGGTCCGCCTTCAGGTCCACGCGGGCGACGAGCGCACCGTCCATCAGGAAGGGTAGCACGTAGTAGCCGTGCTCGCGCTTGTGGGCGGGGGTGTAGATCTCGAGGCGGTACCGGAAGCCGAACAGCCTCTCCGTCCGCGGGCGGTGCCAGACGAGTGGATCGAAGGGCGAGAGTAGCGCGGAAGCGCCGAGCCTGCGCCCGGGCTTCGCATCGCGGTGCAGATAGGCCTGATGCTGCCAGCCGCGGACATGCACGGGGACGAGCGTACCATCCTCGATCAGCTGCTCGATGGCCGGGACCGCGTCCGCCGGCGGGATCCGGTAGTAGTCGCGCAGATCGTGCGCCGTCGCGATACCGAGCGCCTTCGCGGAACGCGCGAGGAGCGCCCTTCGGGCATCGACGCCGGTCGGCGTCGGAATTTCGAGAACGGCACGGGGCAGCACCCGCTCCGGAAGGTCGTAGACGCGCTCGAAGCTGCTCCGACGATGCGTCGAGGCCACCTGTCCCGACCAGAACAGCCATTCGAGCGCGTGCTTGGCGTCGCTCCACTGCCACATGCCCTTCGCGGCCCTGCCGCCGGCGACGTCCGAGGCGGCCAGCGGCCCCTCCCTCTCGATCCGAGCGAGGAGAGCGTCGGCCTCGGCTCGCTTCTCACCCGCGAAGGGCTCGAGCCGCTGCCAGACGCCCTGGCCGTGGCGTGCGCGGGCCATGCGCCAGCGCAGCAGGGGCTGGAGGTCTACGGGCAGAAGGGATGCCTCGTGCCCCCAGTACTCGAAGAAACGCTTCGGCCGGGCGACGGAGACCGCGTCGAGCAGGTCGCGATCGTACGGCCCCAGGCGCGAAAACAGCGGCAGGTAGTGGGCGCGCGCCAGGACGTTCACGCTGTCGATCTGCAGCAGGCCGAGCCGGCCGATCGCCGCCCGGATCCGCGCCGCGCCAACGGCGCTGCCTCGGGAAATCGCGTCGAAGCCCTGGGCGGCGAGTGCGATGCGCCGAGCTTCGAGCGCGCTCAGTTCCGTCTTCAGGGCCGGGTCTCCGTGGCGGGTGCGATGGCGTCGATCGAGACCATACGCTTCGCTCCTCCCGCCCGCGACGGGATCGACCCGCCTTGCTTCGATCGGCTCCTGAACAATTGCTGCACCGCACAGTTGAAGCGTGATGCGCCGACCCGGCGCACGACGTTTCGTTCCTTTCCGCAGGACGACCTCACGCCCGAGGCCCGCCTGCCACAGGCCGGGAACGACGCCGCCCGTTTCGGCGATGGAGAGTCAGCGGCCGTCGACGGCCCCTGTTCCTCCATCGCCCACCTGAAGCCCAATCCCGACCCACATCGAACGGAGTGCCCCATGAGCATCGCATCCGCACTCGGCCTGACCTCGGGCAAGAAGATCCGCTACGCCTTCGTCGCCCTAGGCGACATCACCCAGGAGGCGATGCTGCCGGGCGTCGAACACACCGGCAACTCGGAGGTGGTGGCCTTCGTCACGGGCGATTCCGAGAAGGCCCGTCTGGTCGGCGAGAAGTACGGGGTCTCCGACACCTATTCCTACGAGCGGTTCGACGAGCTCCTCGCGTCCGGCACGATCGATGCGATCTATCTCGCGACCCCGAACTGGCGCCATACCGAGTTCGCCGTCCCCGCCCTGAAGGCCGGCATCCACGTGCTGGTGGAGAAGCCTCTCGAGATCTCGACCGCGAAGTGCCGGGAGATCCTCGACGCGGCCAAGACCTCCTCCGCCAAGCTGATGGTGGCCTATCGCCTTCATTTCGAGCCCGGCACCCTGGCGACCATCGACCTGATCCGGTCGGGCAAGCTCGGCGAGCTCCTCACGTTCTCCTCGACCTTCACGCAGATGGTCTCGCCGGAGAACCACCGGGCCAAGAACGGCGTCGAAGCCGGCCCGATCTTCGACATGGGTCCCTATCCGGTGAACGCGGCCCGGTACGTGTTCGGCGACGAGCCGATCGAGGTGGTCTCGGCGGTCGGCGTGCGCCATCCGGAGGCGGGCCTGGGCGACTTCGACGACACGGTCGCCGTGACCCTGCGCTTCCCGGGCGATCGTCTCGCCCAGTTCGTGCTCTCCTACTGGGGCAACACGCTCGACACCTACGCGGTGGTCGGAACCAAGGGCAGCGTCGAGGTGAACCCCGGCTACATGTACGGCAAGCCGATCGAGCACGTCGTCACCATCGGCGAGACGAAGTCCCACGAGAGCTTCAAGAACACCGACCACTTCGGCGGCGAGCTCAAGTACTTCTCCGACTGCATCCTGAACGACAAGGAGCCGGAGCCGGACGGCGAGGAGGGCTACGCGGACGTGCGCGTGCTGGAGGGGATCGTCCAGGCGCTGCAGACCAAGGCCGCGGTGACGCTGGAGCCATTCACGCGCTCGAAGCGGATCGACACGGCCGCCCAGCGGGAGACGCTCCGCGCGCAGAAGTCGCCCGAGCTCGTCAACACGTCGAACCCGGGCAAGGACAAGGAGAAGGTCCCCGCCAACTGACGTCGGCCGCGGCCCTCATCGTCGCCGACGCTCCCGGGCTTTGACTCGCCGACCGCGCTTTCATGGCGGGGTTCGGCCTACCTTCGACCGGAAGGCTCGGCGGCGGGGTCGGCCCGGGAGTTCGAGGTCGACGACCGTTCTCGTGATCCTTGCTCCGGAGGCCCGACCCGACCGCATCGCGCGGGCCCCAAACGCTGCGTGTCCCCTTCGACACAGCCGCCCCGCATCTGCGGCGCCGGACTGCCGGGCGCCGCAATCGTACCGCACCTTGTTCATGCCTTCACGATCCGCGAACCACTCGGACGGCCAGGCTGCAGGCGGGTCAGAGGTGCATGCGGGTGTTCGGATTGTCTGGGTTCGGGCGTGGGACGGTCGGCGGCATTGTCGGCATGACGGCGCTCGCCCTCCTGGCGGGCTGCGCGGGCCGTCCCGCCGGCGTTCTCCTGCCGGTCGTCGGCGCCGAGCAGGTGCCGGGCACGTCCCGGGTCGACATGCTCGTCGCTACGACCCGCAAGTCGGCGACCGACAAGGGCATCCTGTTCTCCGGCGAGCGCGGCGACGCCGTGACCTACACCGACCTCGCGGTCTCGATCCCGCCCGACGCCGCCCGCCAGCCGGGCTCGGTCCAGTGGCCGAAATCGATCCCCGGCAACCCCGCCACCGACTTCGTCGCGCTGCGCGCCGATCCGATCGAGCGCGCGAAGGTCCCGAGCTGGATCGGCCGGACCGTCCGCCGATCGGCCAAGCGCCACGTCCTCGTGTTCGTCCACGGCTTCAACAATAAGTTCGAGGACGCCGTCTTCCGGTTCGCTCAGATCGTGCACGATTCCGGCGCCGAGGTCGCGCCCGTGCTGTTCACGTGGCCGTCCCGGGGCTCCGTCCTCGCCTACGGCTACGACCGGGAGAGTACGAACTTCTCGCGCAACGGCCTGGAGACGCTGCTGCGCGACCTGACCAGGGACCCGAACGTCGGCGAGGTGACGATCCTGGCGCACTCCATGGGCAACTGGCTGACCCTGGAGAGCCTGCGCCAGATGGCCATCCGCGATCGGCGGATCGCCCCGAAGATCCGGAACGTCATCCTGGCCGCCCCGGACGTCGACATGGACCTCGCCCGCGCCGCCTTCCACGACATGGGCAAGGACCGCCCGCGGCTGACCCTGATGGTGTCCGGCGACGACCAGGCGCTCGCCGTCTCCAGGCTGGTCTGGGGCGACAGCGTCCGCCTCGGCGCCATCGATCCGAACGCCGAACCCTACAAGTCAGAGCTCGAGCGCGAGAACGTCGCCGTCCTGAACCTGACCTCAGTCAAATCGAGCGACGCCCTCAACCACGGCAAGTTTGCCAGCGGCGACGTGGTCGCCCTCCTGGGAAAGCGTCTTGCGGACGGGCAACCGATCTCGGACGGACAGATCGGCATCGGCGACAGGCTGGTAAGCACGGCTGCCGGCGCCGCGTCCACGGTCGCCACCGGTGCCGCCCTCGCGGTGGCCGCCCCCGTCGCCCTGGTCGACCCCCAAACCCGCGAGACCTACGGCGAGCACCTGTCGAATGTCGGCTCCGGCTTCCGCAACACCCTGGGATCGACGGTCGATCTCGCTGGCGCGCCGGTGCGGGCGGTCGTCGGCGGCGAGCGGTAGCCGACGGTTCCCGTCCTAATGAGTGACCCTCCTGGGTGACCGCAGATCAATTCCGGTCCAACATGGCGTATGGTAGTCGGATGAGACGCTTCGAGACACTCGCAAGATGCTTAGGTACGTTTTATGTGGGTGGCCTTAAAGCTGAAGTCCAACCTTTTACTAGCACGTAAGATCTTTTAAAATTTAATTCTTTCTTCGCCCGTGTATATCTGTCAGTTGCCGATCGGCATTGAAACGGAACCTGATGCGTCTTTCTAGGGAGAAGCGGTCTCAGCTACTAAATTTCGGATGCCGACTGGGAGCGCCTTGAAAACTGATCTACATGTTTCAACGCGAAATAGAAGGCAATGTCCGCTTCGAGGCAGTGGGAACATCCTTTTTTTAGGCTGTAGCGGGTCGATAGAAGGCCGTATGCTTTTCCAGCAATACTTCCCTGAAGCTGGCCGGTGGCTTTCGGCCAATCTCGCCCTTTCTTACCCGATCAGATCGCAGGCAAGCAGCGCTTCCGAATGCCAGCGGCGACCGACCGTTGTGGACATCCGGAAATCGCCGTATGCGCGACGGCGATGCCCAGGCGATCAACGCGCACCATCCGGTACGATAGCCTCTTTGACGAGGTCAGCTTGCGGCTCCCGCTGTTCGAGGGCCTCTCGGCCGACAACATTCAGCATCTCTCAGCCTTGGGATTCGGTCGCGGTTTCCTGACAGCCTCCCTCCGAGCTCGCCTGCGCAAAGCAGGATTTCGCGACCTATCTCATTTGGCTCAGTCTTCCCCGGAAGAGATCGCTCGAGTCAGGAAGTTCGGACCGGTCCGGGTCGAGCTTATTCGGACTTTCATCCTCGATGAGATTGCACATTGGCTGCCGAGCGCACGTCAGACGCACGCAGCTGCGGCTACCCGGGAACGAAGGTTTGAGCTGCTGCGCGAAACGCAAATCGAACGTCTGGCACTGGACGCCGACACAATCGCAGCGCTCGGGTTCGCTGGCGGCTCGTGTGCGGATATGGCCGGCCGTTCACGCCTCAACCTCCTCGGCACAGGAATTGTGACGCCCATCGAGGTAGACCATGTCGTCATGACGCTCGCCCGTTTTCTGGGAGCGTGCAAGACGACCGCTCGTTGCCCCGGCGACGGAGCCAGGGAAGCGCCGTCAGCGGAAATGGAGACAATCGAGGCCCGTCGTGCCGCATTGCGGGCCGACCAGGATCGTGAATGGGAGGAGGCAGCTCCCGCCAGAGATCGGCGTCGGAGTGGCACGGTTCGGAGGGTTTAGGGCGACGATAACATGGGGGCTCGGCAGGACCGTGGGGAAGTCACTAAGCCAGGCAGTATCGATCACAGAGTTGGATCAAGCTACCCGCAAGCGGCCCCCCTGAATTTCGGAGAAGGATGGCAAGCGGAAGTCGGCACGAAGTCCGGAAGCAGACCTTCGGCCCCGCGCCCACCTCACGCCCTTACGAAGGCGAGTAGGTCGGCGTTGAGCACGTCCGCATTGATCGTCAGCATGCCATGGCCATAGCCGGGATAAGTCTTCAGCGTGCCATTGCGCAGCAGCTTGACCGACTTCGGCGCCGCCGCGACGATCGGCACGATCTGATCGTCCTCGCCGTGCAGCACCAGCGTCGGAACGCCGATCGCCTTCAAATCCTCTGTCTGATCGGTCTCTGAGAACGCCTTAATACCTTCGTACTGCGCCAGGGCAGAGCCCATCATGGCTTGCCGCCACCAGTTCCGGACCACACCCTGCTGGACCTGAGCGCCGTCGCGGTTGAAGCCGTAGAACGGTCCCGATGGGACGTCGAGGAAGAACACGGCGCGGTTGCCCGCGAGCGCTTGGCGGAAGCCGTCGAATACTTCGATCGGCAGTCCTTCCGGGTTCGCTGCGGTCTTCAGCATCAATGGGGGCACGGCGCTCACCAGCGCCGCCTTGGCCACGCGACCCTGAGGCTCGCCGTATCGCGCGACGTAGCGTGTGGCCTCGCCGCCGCCAGTGGAGTGGCCGATGTGGATGGCGTTCCTAAGATCGAGATGCTCGACCACAGCGGCGGCGTCGGCCGCGTAGTGGTCCATGTCGTGCCCGTCCGACACTTGTGCCGAGCGGCCGTGGCCGCGGCGGTCGTGGGCAACGACACGGTAGCCGTGCTTGAGGAAGAACAACATCTGCGTGTCCCAGTCGTCCGACGAGAGCGGCCAGCCGTGGTGGAACATGATCGGCTGCGCATCCCTCGGACCCCAGTCCTTATAGTAGATCTCGACGCCGTCCTGGGTTGTGATTGTGGCCATGATACTTCTCCTCAATCCAAAACTGCGTCTCAAATTCCTTCATAGACCAGACGGGTGAAGAGCGCTGGACTGATGACGGACCGGTACCATTTCGCGTCGTGCGCCGCGGTCGGGCGGGCAGCGACAGTCGCCTCTAAGGATAGGCCTCGCCTCTTCAAGCCGGCGACGTTCGCACGCACGTCCACCAACATGTCATGGAAGTCGCGCAGCTGTGCGCGAGTACCGACCGGCGCTCCATGGCCAGGGATGACGATAGTCTGATCTGTCGTCGCGGCTATGTTCGCTTCAGCTGCGGCGATCGTCCCGTCGATGTTGCCACCCGTGGAGTAATCGATGAACGGGTAGATGCCGTTCCAGAACGTGTCGCCAGTGTGCAGGATGTCGGCCTCGACGAAGCGGACGGAGATATCGCTGTCCGTGTGGGCGGAGCCGTAATGCTTCAGCATCAGCGTGCTGCCGTTCAGCTTGGTCTCGTGCTCGGACGAAAACACCTGCGTCGGCAGCGCGTTGGGTGGTGCCGCGGGGAAGTCGTGGTCCCAGTCGTCCACGCGCTGCGCGGCCGCGAGGTGCTTGCGGGTCTTCTCGTGGGCGAGGATCTCCGCCCCTTCCGCGTTCAGCCAAGCGTTGCCGTCCGCGTGATCGAAGTGCCAATGTGTGTTGATGAGATGGGTGATCGGCGCGTCGCCGAGGTCGTTCAGCGCCGTCAGCATCTGGGCGCGCGACACGCCGATCCCGGCGTCCACCAGCAGCTTCCCGTCCGGCCCGGTCAGAACCGCGACGTTGCCGCCAGACCCCTCCAGCACGGCGACACCCCCGCGCAGCCTATGGACCGTGATCGGCGAGCGGGTGGCCTCGAACATAATCGTGTCCACAATGCCGCGCGCCTGTGCGAACGCGGAGCGGGGTGAGAGCCAGCCGCTCGCCGTCGGCAGAGCAGATGCGGACAGACAGCAGAGGCAGAAGCCGCGGCGTGATAGGGAGAACGATTGTCTCGCGACGCCGGATGCAGGTTCACGGGCGGTCATAGTCTGTGCTCCGAAGATCAGGTTGTCGGGGGCCTCACATCAGGCAGTCCTTCCGCTCCGAAGAGCTTCCGCACTGCTTCGCATCGCCAAAGCGAGCGCCGCGCATGAGCGGCGCTCGCGGGTCCTAGGTCCGGGATGCGGTCGCGAGGGGAGCGCCCAGGCCGGCACGATCCGCCGAGGTCTGAGCCGTGTGTTCGAGTACGGCGCGGGCCCCGTCGGCCACCACGAGCCAAGCGCCAGCCATCAGAACGATGTCCTTCAGCACGAGGCGCCCCCCGCCGGACAGGTACGGGAAGCCGTGCTGCGCATCGCCCAGCGCCGCCACCCAGGCTTCGGGCGTCGTCACCAGGAACGACAACGTGACCACCGGCGTCAGGAAGGCGAGCACCGCGCCCACGAGACCCCAGCGGCGCGAGACCAGCCCGACGAGGACCAGAAGGCCGATGGCGATCTCGACGGTCCCGAGGCCGTTCGAGAACGCGTAGGTGTCGTTCGCCGCCTGCCAAGCGCGCTCGGCGAGCTTGAGTTCGCCCTCGTGAGTGAGGTGCTGCGCGTACTGGTCGGGGTGTTTGTAGAAGAACGACATCAACGGGCTGTTGGCCACGAACGGGGTGATGCTGTCGGCCTCGTAGGGAGCGAACTTCAACCCCCCGATCCAGATGAAGATGGTGGCGATGGCGACCCGCACGGCGTCCAGGCCGATGCGGTTGGATCTTTGCCCCGAGACGATGCCGAGGACCTGACGGATCTGCGTGTTCATGACGAGGCTCCTTGGTTCAAAAGGTCGGATGCTTGCCAAATCGGAGGTGTTCGACCCTCATGGACGCGGGTCGGGTGCTGCCGGTCACGGTCTGGATCGGGTGCGGACACGACCGCCTGCTTCGATGCCGCAAAGATGATCTCTGGCGCCGAGTCTCGCGATGCCGGCCCGGCGCAGGATCATGACCGCGCGGATCAAGCGCGCCGCGGAGGAGCGTCATGGCGGACAGGATGACGGATGACATCCTGAGCGGGCTCGCGCCGCTCCTGCGCGTGCGCCCCGTGCTCGATGATGTGTGCCGCCTGGGCGGGGCCTGGACGTCCCCGCACGAACCCGAGCCGAACGGCCACGCCTACTTCCACATCGTCACGCAGGGCTGCGCGCTGCTCGACCGCCACGGGACCGGCGTGCTGCGGCTCGAAGCGGGTGACGTCCTGCTTCTGCCGCACGGCGACGCTCACACCACGCGCGCGGTTGAGAGTGCCGGGCATGCGCAGTCCGTGACCACGGTCCGGCGGATCGGCGAATTGCGGCTGAAGACGACCGTTGGGGTCGAGCCAGATGTCGAGCTGGTCTGCGGCCGGCTGAGCTTCGAAGGTGCGCCCCAGAGCCTGATCTTGGCGGCGCTGCCCGACACGATCGTGCTGCGGGTCGGCCTGCAGCCTCTGGCCAGCCGATACAGCCCCCTCGTCGCCGGCATCCGCTCGGAGCTGACCGATATCCGCCCCGGATCGATCGCCATCGCGAGCGATCTCGCTAGCGCGCTGTTCATCATGCTGCTGCGCGCCCACCTCGAAGCCTCCGCGTCGGCCGAGGGCCTGCTCCGGCTCATTGGGCAGCGCGTGACGGCGCAGGCGGTGCTCGCGATGGTGCGCGATCCTGTGCGCGCCTGGACGCTGGACGAGCTGGCCTCGATCGCCGCCGCCTCACGGGCGAGCCTGGTGCGCGCCTTCCGCAAGGCGGTGGACATGGCGCCGCTGGAGTTCCTCGCCGACCTGCGGCTCGGGCTAGCCCGCCACCGCCTGCGGACAGACACCAGCTCGCTCGACCAGATCGCGGTCGACGTGGGCTACCAGTCCCAAGCCGCGCTCAGCCGCGCGTTCTTGCGCAAGTACGGTGTCCGTCCGGGCAGCCTGCGTCGGGATGCGGGCGCGCGGATCACGCAGGCGGACAGCTCACAGGCCGGTTGATCCGGCCGGTCATCGGATCGCGCCGCGCCGGCATCAAAGGGCGATGCCGCCCCGGCTACCTTCCCCGCATCGGAGGAGGCAGACATGACCGCGATCAAGCGCAACGACAGGTTCAGGAACCAAGTGGTGGTCGTCACCGGCGGCACGAGTGGGATCGGGCTCGCAACCGCCACGGCGTTCGCGGCGGAGGGAGCTTCGGTGTACATCACCGGCCGGCGCCAAGACGCACTCGACGCCGCGGTCGCGGTAATCGGCGGCGAGGCGACCAAGGGCGAAGTGACGGGCGTGCAGGCCGACATGAGCCGGCTCGCCGACATCGATCGGCTCTACGAGACGGTCCGCCAGAACCACGGGCAGATCGACGTCGTCTTCGCCAATGCCGGCGGGGGCAGTTTCGCCCCGCTCGGGGCGATCGACGAGGCGCACTTCGACACGATCTTCGCGACCAACGTGAAGGGCGTGCTGTTCACGGTCCAGAAGGCGCTCCCGCTGCTACGCGATGGCGCGTCCGTCGTTCTCACAGGTTCGACCACCGGCTCGGCCGGCACGCCCGCCTTCAGTGTCTACAGCGCGACCAAGGCGGCGGTACGCAACTTCGCGCGCAGTTGGATCCTGGACCTCAAGGACAGGCACATCCGGGTCAACGTCGTAAGCCCCGGCGTGACCGACACGGCCGGGCTGACCGAGCTGTTCGGTAGCGGCGATCAAGCCGAGACGGTGAAGACGGGGATGCTCGCGAGCATCCCCTCGGGTCGGATCGGCCGACCGGAGGACGTCGCCGCGGCCGTCCTGTTTCTGGCCTCGGACGCTTCCAGCTTCATCAACGGCGTCGAGCTGTTCGTCGATGGCGGGATGGTTCAAATCTGATCTGGTGCCACCGGCTGTGGACGCAGAAGGCCAAGCTCGGTCACTCAGGAACAATGAGACAGCCAGTGAGCGGACGTTTTGAAGGCCTGCAATGGGTCGAGAGCTACCGTTGGGTCGCCGCCCGAAAGCCGACGTTCGGCTTTGCGCCCATCTCGGCCGTTCAGCCAACTCCGGCGCCTTCTCCGAAGCGGACGTTTCCGCGGCTCAGCGTGTAAGTTCAAGGATCAAGGCACAACTCGAATACCAGGTCGCGACCGGCACCTTCGAAGGTGACGGCCAGGGCTGCATGATCGCGCGACGCCGGGGATGCGGAAGACATCCTCCGCCTCCATCCTGCGGCATTCCGGTCCTCAGGCCGGTAGGCTCACCTCGGCCCGCAGGCCGCCACCGGCACGGTTGACCAGGGCCACGTCGCCCCCATGCGCGCGGATCGCCGACCGTGCGATGGCGAGACCGAGACCGGTCCCACCCGTGTCCGCGTTGCGCGACCCCTCCAGCCGCGCGAAGGGCGCGAACATCTCTTCGATCCGGTCGGCCGGAATGCCCGGGCCGTCATCGTCAACGAGGACCCGGACAACATCATCGCCCCGCTCAAGGGTGATCCGCGCCCTGCCGCCATAGCGGACGGCGTTCTCGACGAGGTTGTCGAGGACACGGCGCAGCGCCATTCGCCGGCCATGGAACGGAAGGCTGGTCGGCGAAGCGACGATCACGTCCCGCCCCAGGACCACATGGTCGTCCGCAAGGGCCCGGACCATCTCGGCGAGGTCCAACGGGCCGCTGTCCTGGGAGAGCGCATCGTCGCGTGCGAACGCCAGGGTCGCGTCGACCATCCGCCTCATGTCCGAGATCGTGTGGACCATCGCGTCCCTCAGATCGCCGTCCTCGACCATCTCGGCCCGGAGCCACAACGAAGCGATGGGTGTGCGCAGGTCGTGGCTGATGGCGGCCAGCATCCGGGTGCGGTCGGCAACGTAGGTCCGCGAGCGCTCCTGCATCAGGTTGAACGCCACCGTCATGGTTCGCAACTCGCTTGGGCCACGCTCCGACAGCGGTTCGAACGAGGCACCACGACCGGTCATCTCGGCGGCTCTGGCGAGATCCGTCACCGGACCGACGATCCCACGCCTCGCGACGGCGACGACCGCTAGCACCGCGATTACGCTCGCCAGGACCTGGATGAGCGCGATGCGCATCCAGGGCGGTGTTCGGAGTGCGAGCGGAGCCTCGACGTTGAGCCAGCGCCCGTCATCCAAGCGGACGGAGACCCGCAGGACCTGGGGTCTGTCGGAAAGGCTTCCCTGCGGGGCGTCCTCCCCGACATCCCGCTCGACCAGGGCGATCCGCGCCTGACTCGCGTCCTCCTTCATGCGCCGGTCGATCCGCCGCGCGAGCCGCGCCTCATCTGGCCCCATCGTGCCCTCGGGCACGAGGCTCCCGGCGTCGATGGTGAAACGGTGGCGGGGTGAACCGTAGGCCGCAACGACGCTCGGGACGGTGTCGGGTTGGACCGCGTCGAGTAGGCGTACCAGCGTGGCGATGCGGTCGACCACCTGGGTCCTGGCCGCAGCGCGGCCGACCCGAGAGGACTCGTGCGCAAACATCGCGAAGGCCGCGGCCTGGGCACAGACGACTGCGAGCACGAGAAGGAGCGCCAGCCGTCCGCCGAGCGAGCGCGGAATCAGTCTCAAGGCACCGTCCTCACCTCGGCGGCAAGGACGTAGCCGCCGCCCCAGACGGTCTTGAGGAGCCTCGGGTTGGCCGGATCGCGCTCCAGCTTGCGCCGGAGGCGGCTGACCTGGTTGTCGATGCTGCGGTCGAAGGCGTCGGCGGTCCGGCCACTGGTCAGGTCGAGAAGCTGGTCGCGGGAAAGCACCACCCTGGGATGCCGGGTCAGCGCCGATAGCAGGCGGAACTCCGCCGTGCTGAGCGCCACCGGGGTGCCGGCGTCGTCGACGAGTTCGCGACGGTCGGTGTCCAGCGTCCAGCGGTCGAACGCCAGCTTGCGTCCGTCGGCCCCGTCCCGGGGCCGGGGAAGCGCGCGCGTGCGCCGGAGAAGGTTCTTGATGCGGGCGAGGAGCTCGCGCGGCTCGAACGGCTTCGTGACGTAGTCGTCGGCCCCGATCTCCAGGCCGACGATCCGGTCGGTCCCCTCCGCCAGGGCGGTGAGGAGGATGACCGGCGTGTCGTACGCCTCCCGGATATGGCGGCAGAGCGAGAGCCCGTCCTCGCCCGGCATCATCACGTCGAGGAGCACCAGGTCGATGGCGCTTCCAGCGAGAACGACGCGAGCGGCGGCCGCGTCCGCGGCGACGGTGACCCGGAGTTCATGCCTCTTCAGGTAGGCAGCGAGCGGATCGCGGATGTCGCGATGGTCGTCCACCACCAGGATGTGCGCGTCGTCCATGTCCCGAACCTTTCGTCCCGGACCGTAACGCGCGGCGGCGTCCGCTTCCCGGGGGATTCTGTCGCGAAATGTATCGGGACCTTCGAACCCGCGACGGCTCGCGACGAAAACGGGGTGTCCCGGCAAATCCCTGCGACAGGCCGGCGCCAAGGTGCGTGCATTCGAAACACCGCATCGGGAGACGAAGCGATGACGAAGGAACCGGTACGCGCGCCGACCGTATTGAAGCGCTTTCTGCCCGCGGCCCTGCTGGCGGCCGGCCTGGCGGCACCGCTGGCCACCGCCGGCG
>NZ_VRVD01000350.1:0-4880 GCF_008040015.1 Methylobacterium sp. WL18
GGCCCGGGCCGCGCTGGCGGCCGACCTCCTGGACCGGATCCGGACCGCGCGGGAGCGCGCCGCCGGAGCCTGATCCGATCCCGGGCTGCGCTCACGCGTTTGTGAGGGCCGCCCGGGCCGGACCGGTACAATCGTATCAGTGACAGCGGACCCGTCGCAGCCCATCTGCGGCTGGCCACACTCCGCCCGAGCGCCCCGTGCCACCCAGTGGTGCGCCGGCCCGGTCGGGTCCCGACGTTGTACCGGGGTCTCATGCCCTTTCGTCTCCGGTACGGCCGCACGGCCGGGCGCCCATGACCCCGTGCAAGGCGGGCGCCCGGCCTGTCGTCCGCCGATGCCCGGCGGGGCGATCGGCGTGATCCGGAGTTGACCGGCGCCGTCCGGTCGGGCCTTCTCGCGCAGAACGGGAGGCGTCCCGGGGTCGCTGGAATTTCTCAGCGACCCTGCGCCGGCCCGGGCCAACCAGGGAGGCACCATGCACGTCACGATTGAGCAGGCCGAGCGGGCAATCGCCGCGGCGCGGGCGAAGGCCAAGGAGCTGGACACCCAGATGTGCATCGCGGTGGTCGATTCCGGCGGCAACCTGAAGGCGTTCCATCGCATGGACGATGCCTGGGTCGGCTCGATCGACATCGCTCACAAGAAGGCCAAGACCTCGGTGTTCTTCGGCATGATGACCGGCCAGATCGGCCAGCTGTCCCAGCCGGGCGGCCCGCTCTACGGCATCGAGCATTCGAACGACGGACTGATCACCTTCCCGGGCGGCATCCCGATCGTCGATGCCGACGGCGTCATGTCGGGCGCGATCGGCGTCAGCGGGTCAACGGTGGAGAACGATCACGCCGTGGCGGAGGCCGGCGCCAAGGCGATCGGCCGGACCGAGCTTCCCGCCCACCCCTGGCGGACCTGAACCCGCCCTACGGCTCCCGCTGCGCGAGCGCCCGGCCGATCCCGAGCAGCAGCATGCTCGAGATCAGCCGGAGCTGCGGGTTGCCGTAGCGCTCCAGCGCCGCGTGGACCCGGATACAGTTGTCGGCGGCCGCCTCAAGGTGCTTGACCTCGATCGGGAGCTTGGCCTGGACCCGGTTGTCGTCCCGCCCGGGCGGGGTGCCGCCGTACAGGTCCGTGACGTCGATATAGGCGCCGCGCCCACGCAGTGCCCCCGTGGTGTCGGGGGCCAGCCGCCCGCGGGTGAGGATCCAGCGGACGTCGCCGGTCTGGCTCAGGACGCGAAACTCCAGCGAGACCGGGCCGCCGATCCGGCGCACCTTGCGAATCTCGTCGAAGACCCAGCCGCGATCCTCCGGATGGACGCGTCCCAGGGCGACGTCGAGCGGCAAAGGCTTGCCGGCAAAGCCCTCATTCCCGGACAGCAATGCGGCCGCGCCCGCGTCGAGTACCGATCGGCCGGCGGAGACATCCGTGTCCCAGGTGCCGACGAAACCCGCATCCTGCAGGGCGGAGGCCGCCATGGACGCCAATGCCATTCCATCCCCCAAACCTGGCTGCGGCCTGCCCATCCCCGGGACAGCCGGCAGCCGAGTGCGACACTTGTAGCCCACAAGCAGTTTGGCAACGGATCGATCCGAATCGATCATGCCCCGCGCCCTGACATGTCGTCACGGGTCTCCGGCCCCGGCTCGACAGCGGCGGGGGCCGGGCCTGCGCGACTGAAGCTGCATTCGCAGTGCACAAACCCGCCGTAAAGCTTTTCGTGGCGCAGTCTGTCCGTCACCGAACGCGCAGGCATTGCGGCGATGTATTCGCCGACGGCGCGGATACCGTGTCGATCCAGGACTTTCGATGCGCAGATACATTTTTCGAGCGATACGCCGGGAGCCGGACGGGATGCTCGGCCCGGACCTGTACCGGCAGACCTTCGAGGCCGCCGACGACGCGGGCGCGGTGGCGGCGGCCAAGCGGATCGATCTCGATCTGGCCGCCCTCGGCGCCAACGCGGTCTACGTCTCCGCCGCGGACGGACGGGCGATCTGGAGCCTGCACGCGCAGGATTTCCCGGATCCGAGCCTCTGAGGACCGGTCCGCGACGGAGCCCGGCGCCGGGGGGATCTCCCCCGCCCCTGCTGGTGCCGGGCGGGATCACGGCCTAACGTCGCGGACGCCGGTACAGGGTCGGCCGGGGCGCGCGCGGGACCGCATGGATATGGATCGCACCAACCTCCCGCTCTCGCAGGACCGCCTCTGGGACAGCCTGATGGAGCTCGCCCGGATCGGCGCGCTTCCCAACGGCGGCAACGACCGGCAGACCCTGACCGATCGGGACGCCGAGGGGCGTGCCCTGTTCCGGCGCTGGGGCGAGGCGGTCGGGATGACCCTGACGGTGGACCGGATCGGCAACATGGTCTTCCACCGGCCGGGGCGGGACCCGGGCCGGAAGCCCGTCGCCATCGGCAGCCATCTCGACACCCAGCCCACCGGCGGCAAGTTCGACGGTCCGCTGGGGGTGCTCGCCGGGCTGGAGATCATGCGCGCCCTGCACGAGGCCGGGATCGAGACCGAGGCGCCGCTCCTGCTGATCAACTGGTGCAACGAGGAGGGCTCGCGCTTCGCGCCGCCCATGAGCGGCAGCGGCGTCGCCATGGGCATCGTCTCCGAGGCCGACGTGATGGCGACCCGGGATCTCGCCGGCCACGTGTTCGGCGACGAACTGCGCCGGATCGGCTGGCAGGGGGAGGCGGAGCCGGCGGATCTTCGCGGGATCGGCGCGTATTTCGAACTGCACATCGAGCAGGGCAAGCGCCTGGAGGAGGCCGGCTTCACCATCGGTGTGGTCGACCGGGCGCTCGCACAGATCTGGTACGAAATCACCGTGCTGGGCGAGGAGGCCCATGCCGGCAGCCCCATGGCCGGGCGGCGCGACGCCATGATGGCCGCCGCCGCGCTGATCGGCTCGCTCGAGGCGATCGCCCGGGACGCGGTCGGCTCCGGGGGCGAGCGCGGCCGTGCCACCGTCGGAGTCCTGACAGCCGAGCCCGCGAGCCGCGACATCACCCCGGGCCGGGTCTGGTTCAGCCTCGACACCCGCCACGGCGACCCCGGGCAGCTGGAGGCGATGCGGGAGCGGATCCTGGCCCGGGCCGACGCGCTCGCCGCCGAGCGGGGCGTCGCGATCCGGGTGGAGGAGTTCTGGCGGGCGCCGCTGACCCCGTTCGATCCGGTCCTGGTGGACCGCGTCCAGGCGGCGGCCGAGGCGCGGGGCCATGCCTGGACCCGGATGCCGACCGCGATCTATCACGACGCCGTCTATTGCGCCCGGACGGTGCCGGCGGCCCTGGTGTTCTGCCCGTGCCACGGCGGCATCAGCCACAACGAGGCCGAGAGCATCACGCCGGATTGGGCCCGGGCCGGCATGGAGGTGCTGGCCGACGCCGTGCTGGCCACGGCCGGCATCGCGCACTCCTGAGGAGGCTGGTTCGGCATGCCCGACGACAACGTCATCCGCCCGACCTTCGGGGCGCCCCGCACCGTTGCACCGCCGGAGCGGACGGAGCCCGAGCCCGATCAGCCGCCGCTGCGCCTGTTCGGCTCGGCCGCGGGCCACCGGGTCGGCCTGATCCGCGATCCGGCCGCCCAGGAAGGCGACGTGTTCCGGATCGTGGTCGGCCCGGAGGACGAGCACGCCGTCGAGACGGTGGCGCTGCTGCCGGCGGCCGGCGACGCGGAGGGCGAGGCGGAGCGGATCGGCTTCGCGATCCTGCGGGCGCTGGAGGTGGTCGAGGGCGCGGTCTGATCCGGAAGCCCGCGCGACCGGCCGGTCAGACGACCGGCTTGGGCTTGATGATCGGCGAGCGCGTCAGGCTCTGGATCTCGCGGCCGGGCCGTCCGGCCTTGAGGGCGATCTCCTCTTCCTGCTCGGCGATGATCTGCCGGGCCGGCTCGTCGCCGTCCAGGCCGCCGAGGATCTCGGCCGGCACACGGCGGTTCGAAGCCCGGGAGCCGTCCTCGAAGACGACGTCGAACAGAATGAAGCCCCGTTCCTGGGGTCTCGACTTGATGCGCTTAGCCATAGGTGCTGATACGCCACCGCGATCCCGCGCGGCAGGGGGCACCGGCGCGCAGGGGGTTGCGTCGCGCGCAGCGCCGAACCTGCCCGCGGCCCCGCTCTCGCCGTGATCTTTCGTGCCGACGGTCCCCGACCGACCGCACCGCCAATCGAGGAAACGTCCGTGATACCCTGGGTTCATCTCGACACCGGCTCCGTCCCGGGGGGCGGCACCGACCTGCGCCTGATGCAGCGCGGCGAGGAGTTCTCGATCCTGGCCGACACGATCGAGCTGATGAACAACCGCCGCAGCGGCTCCGAGGCGGCGCTCGCCGCGATGACCTGCGAGCGGCTGAGGGACCGGCCCCGGGCCCGGATGCTGATCGGCGGCCTCGGCATGGGCTTCACCCTGCGGGCGGCCCTGGCGGGCCTCGGCCCGGATGCGCGGGTCGTGGTGGCCGAACTGGTGCCGGCGGTGATCGCCTGGGCCCGCGGCCCGCTCGCCCACGTCTTCGCCGATTGCCTGGACGACCCCCGGGTCGACGTGCAGGAGGCCGACGTGAACCGCCTGATCCAGGCGGGGCCGGGCCAGTACGACGCCATCCTGCTCGACGTCGACAACGGCCCGGAGGGGCTGATGCGCCGCTCCAACGACCGGCTCTACGACAATTGGGGCCTCAAGCGGGCCCGCTGGGCCCTCCGGCCGGGCGGCATCCTGGCCGTCTGGTCCGGCGCCCCGGACCGGAAGTTCAAGTCCCGCCTGCAGCGCTCCGGCTTCGCGGTCGAGGAGGCCCGGGTCCATGCCAGCGGCCGCGGCAGCGGGCCCAAGCACGTGGTCTGGCTCGGCACCCGCACCGACGGCCCGGCCGAGCCGTCC
>NZ_VRVD01000351.1:0-4875 GCF_008040015.1 Methylobacterium sp. WL18
GAAGCGCCGCGTGCGGACGTCGCGCGCCGGCGCCTCGCCGGGCTGGTAGGCGCGCGCCGTATCGGTGCGGATCGGTGAACTCTCGTTCATGCCTGACTAGAGCACATGCCGGACGCCTGCGCGACCGACGGCACCCTATCCCTCGCTGTGCACGCCCCCATGGCGCATGTTCCGGCCGCCTACGCTTCGGCGGCCCGGACGGTGGCATCGGCCTACGCGGCTATACGGGCCGGACGGTGTCCGGCGGCTGCGGCATATTCCATCGCCGGGGCGTATCGGATGCCCGGCCAATGTGCCGTCACTAGGGCGTGGAGGTTTCAGCCGTGTTGCTGGGCTCCGCGGCGGACGGATCCGGTGCCGCATAAGCCTTCAGCACCGCGCGGAACGGCGCGTCCACGGGCGCCACCGGCAGGCCGAGCCGGAGGGCGAGGCCCAGGCCGGCGATCAGCAGGGCAAGGCATAAGGCGTGCGTCGTCCGCATGGTCGCATCCGGTGGGCCGGACACGCTACCAGAGCGCGCGACCCATCACATGCCGAAAGGGCCACCGATCCGGAGATCGATGGCCCTCTGAGAGGACCGGAGCGGCGTCTCGCTGACGGAGCGAGGGGGCAAAGCCCCGCCGACGAGAGCGCCGCTCCGGCCGTGAGACGAACCTACGTTACGACTGATGAATGTCAACATTCGTCAGCCCCGCCGTTCGCCCGGATGGATGGGTCTGTGCGGGCGCGCACATTCCGCACGCCGCCGACCCCATGCTACATCCCGACGATGTCCAGCCTGTCTCCCGCGCCCCAAGCGGCGTCCCGCCTCGCATGAATCCGGTCTTCGCCGCCCTGCCGACCACGGTGTTCGAGACCATGTCGCGGCTCGCCCGCGCCCACGACGCGGTCAATCTCGGGCAGGGCTTTCCCGACGATCCCGGCCCCGCGGACGTGCGCGAGCGCGGCGCCCGGGCGCTCATGGACGGCTGGAACCAGTATCCGCCGATGATGGGGCTGCCGGCCCTGCGCGAGGCCGTGGCCACGCATTACGCCCGGCACCAGGACCTCGCCCTCGATCCCGAGACCGAGGTGATGGTGACCTCCGGGGCGACCGAGGCGCTCGCCGGGGCCCTGCTGGCGCTGATCGAGCCCGGCGACGAGGTCGTGCTGTTCGCGCCGATGTACGACGCCTACCTCCCGCTGGTGCAGCGGGCGGGCGGCGTGCCGCGGATCGTGGCCCTGCAGCCGCCGTTCTTCCGGCTCGACAAGGTTGCGCTGGCCGCCGCGTTCGGCCCGCGCACGAAGGTCGTGGTGCTCAATAATCCGCTCAATCCGAGCGCGACCCTGTTCAACCCGGACGACCTGGCGCTGCTCGCCCAGTACTGCACGCGGTTCGATGTCACCGCGATCTGCGACGAGGTCTGGGAGCACGTGGTCTTCGACGGCGCCCGCCACCGGCCGCTGATGGCGCTACCCGGGATGCGCGAGCGGACGGTCAAGATCGGCTCGGCGGGAAAGATCTTCTCGCTCACCGGCTGGAAGGTCGGCTTCGTGATGGCCGATGCCCGGCTGATGCCGGTCCTGGCCAAGGCGCACCAGTTCCTCACCTTCACCACGCCCCCCAACCTACAGGAGGCGGTGGCGTACGGCCTCGGCAAGCCCGAGCCGTGGTTCGAGGCCATGCGGGCGGGCTACGCGGCCTCCCGCGACCGGCTGGCCTCCGGCCTGCGCGACCTCGGCTTCCGGGTCCTGCCGGCGCAGGCCACGTGGTTCCTCAACATCGACATCACGGGGCTCGGCTACGCCGACGACGTCGCCTTCTGCGAGGCACTGGTCACCCGTCACGGCGTCGCCGCGATCCCGGTGAGCGCGTTCTACCCGGACGGCTCCGTGCGCAGCCTCGTGCGCCTGTGCTTCGCCAAGGCCGACGCCACCCTGGACACCGCCCTCGCGCGGATGCGGGGCGTGGCCGGGGGTGCGGCATGATGGTCGCAGGCGCTTTGCTTGCGGGGATCTCCCGGGGGGGCCACCTCGTTGAGGGTGATGGCTCTCCGACGGATCCCCGCGATGGACTTCTCCCAGGCTTCCCGGACCGGCCCCTCCGCCGGTGCCAAGACCTTTCCTGGCGCCAAGACCTTTCCTGGCTCCAAGACCTTTCCCGGCAGTGCGTCGGCGCGCCTGCCGCCATTCCTGTCGGCCGATCTCGACCGCGAGGCCAGCCTCGCCCGGCTGGAGACGCTGGCGCACTTCATGGACACGGCCTTCGTGATCCCGGGGATCAACCGGCGGGTCGGGTTCGACGCGCTGATCGGCCTCGTGCCGGTGATCGGCGACGTGGCCGGCATGGTGATCTCCTCGTTCATCGTCTACGAGGCCAAGCGCCTGGGCGCGCCCCGCTGGCTGGTGGCCCGGATGGGGCTCAACGTCGCCTTCGACGGTCTGCTCGGGGTGGTGCCCCTGGCGGGCGACCTGTTCGACGCCGCCTTCAAGGCCAACCGCCGCAACGTCCGCCTGCTGCGCCACTGGATGGAGCGCACCGGCGGAATCCGCCCGAACGAAATCGAGGGCACCGCGACCCGTCTCGACACCTGAGTCTTTTCTGGGGTTCGCGATGGGCGAAGGGCGGTAGCCGCCGACTCGCGCCTGCTCCCCTTTGTGACCTGCGATATCTTCACATCGGCGCGTGCCAGCCGCGAGCCCCCTCTCCCGCACGGGAGAGGGGGCTCGTCGCGGCTCCTCCGGTATCGTCTGGATCCGGTAGCCTGCGCTGCCACAGCGAGAATCGTCCAGTTCTGCAGGGGCAGCCATGAACGAGATCGCGCGCCCCGGCGAGAGCGAGGTCGTCCCGGCGCCGTTGCCGGGCGCCCAGCCGATCGTCCTGCGGCCCGATGAGGCCGTTCCCGCGCCGGCCCCGGTTTCGGGCGGGCGCGGCTGGCTGTCGCCGCTCAACCGGCGCCGGCTCGACAACTTCCGCCGCAACCGCCTCGGTTCCTGGTCGTTCCTGATCTTCGCGGCCCTGTTCGTCCTCAGCCTGTTCGCCGAGTTCATCGCCAACGACCGCCCGATCGTCCTGTCCTACAAGGGCGAGTGGCTGGTCCCGGTGCTGGTGGACTACCCGGAGGAGAAGTTCGGCGGCTTCCTGGCGGTCACGGATTTCCGGTCGCCCGAGATCCGCAAGGAGATCGCCGAGCACGGCTGGGCGCTCTGGCCGCCGATCCGGTTCTCCTACGACACGATCAACGAGGACCTGCCGACGCCCTCGCCGTCGCCGCCGACCTGGATGCTCTCGGACGCGCAGTGCAGGCCGGTGGCGGAAAAACTCGGCGGGGCGACCTGCGCCGACATCCCGTGGCACTGGCTCGGCACCGACAACACCACCCGGGACGTGCTGGCGCGGGTGATCTACGGGTTCCGCATCTCGGTGCTGTTCGGGCTGATCCTGGCCGCGGTCTCCTCGGCGATCGGGGTCGTGGCCGGGGCCGTGCAGGGCTATTTCGGCGGCTGGGTCGATCTCGCGTTCCAGCGGTTCATCGAGGTCTGGGGCGGGATCCCGACCCTCTACCTGATCATCATCATCTCGGCCTTCATCGCCCCCGGCTTCTTCGTCCTGCTCGGGATCATGCTGCTGTTCTCGTGGGTGGCGCTGGTCAGCGTCGTGCGCGCCGAGTTCCTGCGGGCGCGGAACTTCGAATACGTCCGGGCCGCGCGGGCGCTCGGCCTGTCGAACCTGCGCATCATGACGGTCCACCTGCTGCCCAACGCCATGGTGGCGACGCTGACCTTCCTGCCGTTCATCCTGAACGGCTCGATCACCACGCTGACTTCCCTGGACTTTCTAGGCTTCGGCCTGCCGCCGGGCTCGCCCTCCCTCGGGGAACTGCTGGCACAGGGCAAGGACAACCTGACGGCCCCATGGCTCGGGCTCACCGGATTCCTGGTCATCGCCGTGATGCTGAGCCTCCTGGTCTTTGCCGGCGAAGCAGTGCGCGACGCGTTCGACCCCCGCAAGTCCTTCGCCTGAGCCCGGATCCGGCCCTCAACGGTGCCGGAACCCACAGGCGATCGGCGATCCTGCAAAAATATTTTGCGGCGCGGCGGCAAGACCGGTCAACGGTCGGGAAAGTCGCGCCAAGACCCCCCGCGGGAACTGCTGATCTTGGCCGTAACGGTCTCTCCCACCAACGAAAACCTCGTTCCGAGCCAGTGCCAGCATTCGTCGCGCGGGCCAGGATATAGCGCCGCGCAAGTGCCTGGATAATGGCGCCAATGCAACTTCAACCTGTAACCTTGGCCGGCCGATGTAGACCTGAACTTTCAATCGATCACACGGAATTGTATGGATCACCTTGCTTTTTCCTGCGGCTGTCTTAACTCGCAGTAAGTCACCATCTCCGCACCCATCCAGCTTAAGGAAAGCAAGAATGTCCGAAGAAGCGTCCGCATCCCAGGCGCACTATATCGAACGGACCGTGGACGTCGTTGCGGCCTATGTCGCCAACAATTCCCTGCCCCCGACCGAATTGCCGTCGCTGATCGCGAGCATCCATGAGGCGCTGAATTCCATCGGCTCCGGGCCTTCCGCCGCGGCGGAAGACACTGTCGAGCGGCCGACCCCGGCGCAGGTCCGCAAGTCGATCCGCCCGGATGGCCTCGTCAGCTTCATCGACGGCAAGTCGTACAAGACGCTGAAGCGCCACCTGACCAAGCACGGCCTCGATCCGCAGGGCTACCGCGAGCGGTACGGCCTGCCGGCGGATTATCCGACCACCTCGGCGAATTACTCGGCGCAGCGCTCGGCGCTGGCCAAGAGCCTGGGTCTCGGCCAGCCCGGCCGCACCCAGCAATCCGAGAAGGAGCCGGACGTCGAGGCTGGCTCGGCGCCCGCGCCGGCCC
>NZ_VRVD01000352.1:0-4856 GCF_008040015.1 Methylobacterium sp. WL18
GCGCCCAGCCGGACGAGGCGGCGAGCGACGCCCGCGCCCGGGCCCGCGAGGCCAAGAGCCTCGACGAACTCGAAAAGATCCTGGCGGATTTCGACGCCTGCCCGCTGCGCTTCACCGCCAAGAACCTGGTCTTCGCCGACGGCAATCCCGAGGCGCGGGTGATGTTTCTCGGGGAGGCCCCGGGCGCCGACGAGGACAGGATCGGCAAGCCGTTCATGGGCCGCTCGGGCCAGCTCCTCGACAAGATGATGGCGGCGGTCGGGCTGGACCGGACCAGCGCCTATATCGGCAACATCGTGCCCTGGCGGCCCCCGGGCAACCGCAACCCGACCCCCCAGGAGGTGGCGGTGTGCCGGCCCTTCGTGGAGCGCCAGATCGAGCTGGTCGATCCGGAGGTGATCGTCTGCCTCGGCGCCCCCGCGACCCAGACGCTGACCGGCACCAAGGACGGGATCCTGCGGACCCGCGGCCGGCTGTTCCCGTACAAGCTGCCGACCGGCGAGGCGAAGCTGCTGGCCACCCTCCACCCGGCCTTCCTGCTGCGCCAGCCGGTACAGAAGCGCCTCGCGTGGCGGGATTTTCGCGCCTTGCGCGCCCTGCTCGACGGGAAAGCTTGACCGGAGCCGCGGAACCGGGCGTTCCCTCCCGTCATTAAAGCTTCGTCCCGAACGGTGTCTGCCGGCTTTCGGACATAGGCGATGCACAGTTAGGACCGCACCCTGCCCGGCGGCAGGCGCGGCATCAGGGCGGTACCATGCGCTGGGACGATCTACGCAGCTCCGACAACGTCGAGGATCGCCGCGGTGAGGGCGGTGGCGGCGGCGGAATGGGCTTCCCGGGCGGCGGCGCGGGCGGCCTCGGGATCGGCACCATCGTGGTGCTGATGATCATCGGCTACTTCACCGGCATCAACCCGGCGATCCTGATCGGCGGCGCCCAGCAGATCGGCCGCGGCGGCGGCCAGCAGGAGCAGCAGGCCGACCCGCAGACCCAGTCCCGGCGCCGCCAGGCCCCGACGGACGAGAGCGGCCGGTTCGCGTCGAAGATCCTGGGCAACACCGAGGACGTGTGGAGCCAGATCCTGCCGCAGCAGACCGGCAAGCAATACACCCCGACGACCCTGGTGCTGTACACCGGCGGCACCCGCTCCGGCTGCGGCTCGGCCCAGGCCGCCATGGGCCCGTTCTACTGCCCGCTCGACAAGAAGGTCTACCTGGACACCGGCTTCTTCAAGGAGATGGCGAGCAAGTTCGGCGTGAAGGGCGACTTCGCCTACGCATACGTCATCGCCCACGAGGTCGGCCACCACGTCCAGGACGTGCTCGGCATCCTGGGCAAGGTCCAGGCCCGCCAGCAGCAGGCCTCCAGCAAGACCGAGGCGAACGCCCTGTCGGTGCGGATCGAGCTGATGGCCGATTGCCTGGCCGGCGTCTGGGCCAAGAACTCGAACGACAAGTACGCCGAGCTGGAGCAGGGCGACATCGACGAGGCCCTCAACGCCGCCGCCCAGATCGGCGACGATTCGCTGCAGAAGCGCTCGCAGGGCTACGTGGTGCCGGATTCCTTCACGCACGGCTCCTCGGCCCAGCGCCAGCGCTGGTTCACCGCCGGCTACAAGAGCGGCCAGACCAAGGCCTGCGACACGTTCCGGACGGCGAACAACTGAGGCCGGGTCAGAGATTCAGCGAGCAGGCCCTGTCTTTGCGAGCGTAAGCGAAGCGATGACGGCGAGAGTTCCCAGTCCAGCGTCATCTCACCAGCGGCTCAGCGAAGGGCTTGGCTTGGACCTTCTTGCGCGCCCTCCAGCATCCTGACGACAGGACTACAGGCTTGACGTGCATGTCGTTTCGCAGTCCCGTTCGATCCAGTCCGACTTATGGAGAGCGCGATGGCGTCCGTCGCCGTGACGGCGAAAGGACAGGTCACCCTGAAACGTGACCTGCTCCAACACCTCGGCATCAAGCCCGGGGAGCGAATCGACTTCGAGAAACTGCCCGGTGGTGAGTTGCGCGTGCGGGCGGCCCGGCCCTCCGGCACGATCGACAAGTTCCTCCATGCCCTCGATGGAAAAGTGACGCTGGATAAGCCGCTGACGATCGAGGCGATGAACGCCATCGCTGAAGCGGGCTGGTCCGGCACGCCGGACGACGCATGAACATCGCCGTCGATACCAACGTGTTGGCCCGGGCGATTCTGATGGACGATCCTGAGCAGGGCCGCACGGCGCGGAAGCTGCTCACGGACGCGAGCACGATCGCGATCCCGCTGCCGTGCCTGTGCGAGCTGGTCTGGATCCTCCGGCGCGGGGCCAAGATCGCGACCGCGGATGTGGCGTCCGCGCTGCGCGCGTTGCTCGAGACCGGGAACGTCACCATGAACCGGCCCGCCGTAGAGGCGGGGCTCGGGCTGCTCGAGGCCGGCGGCGACTTCGCAGACGGGGTCATCGCCCATGAAGGCCGCCGTCTCGGCGGCGAGACTTTCGTCTCCTTCGACCGGGCGGCTGTAGCGCTGCTGTCTCGGCAAGGGGAGGCGGCGCGGCTTCTTTCGTGAGTGCGGCGCCGGCCGAAGAACCTCCGACCCGGGAGAAATCAGCCCTTGCTCAACCGAAGGGCGTTGGCCTGGACCTTCCGGCGGTAGCTGCGGATCACCTTGCCGTTCGAGGCGCCCGAGGCGACCATCAGGGCCGCTTCGCTGGCCGCCATGATCTTCTCCGTCACCATGCGCTGCGCCTCGATCTGCGCGGCCGGGCCGCCCACCGCGAACATCGCCATGCGCTGGGCGATCACGCCTTGAGCCTCGAGGCCCAGCATGGCCATGTCGAGGCTCGTCTTCCACCAACCGAACAGCATCGCGTTCCTTGTGTCTCGCGCGGGGCAACGGCCCAGCCTGTGCTTGGCTCCCGGCGCCGATCCCACGGTTGCGTGAGCGGTCCGCGGCCCCCCGACCCCGGCCCCGTCTTTGCGCCGTCTCGATCCATGCCGTAAGCGGCCTGAAGAAAGCCCTCCCCCGGACACGGCAACCGCCCTTCATGATACGCCTGGACAAAATCACCAAGCAGAACGGGCGCCAGCTCGTCTTCATCGAGGCCTCGGCCGCGCTCCAGCGGGGCGAGAAGATCGGGCTCGTGGGTCCGAACGGGGCCGGCAAGACCACCCTGTTCCGGATGATCATCGGCCAGGAGCAGCCCGACGAGGGCCAGGTCGCGGCCGACCGGGGTATCACCATCGGGTATTTCAGCCAGGATGTCGGCGAGATGGCCGGGCGCAGCGTCGTCACCGAGGTGATGGACGGCGCCGGCCCGGTGAGCACGGTGGCGGCCGAGCTGGCGGAACTCGGCGCGGCGCTCGCCGACCCGGACCGGGCCGACGAGATGGACGCCCTGGTGGAGCGCTACGGCGAGGTCCAGGCCCGGTTCGAGGAACTCGACGGCTACGCCCTGGAGGGCCGCGCCCGGGAGGTGCTCGACGGCCTCAGCTTCAGCCAGGAGATGATGGACGGGGATGTCGGCGCCCTCTCGGGGGGCTGGAAGATGCGGGTCGCGCTCGCCCGCATCCTGCTGATGCGCCCGGACGTGATGCTGCTGGACGAGCCGTCCAACCACCTGGATCTCGAGAGCCTGATCTGGCTCGAATCGTTCCTGAAGGCCTATGACGGCGCCCTGCTGATGACCTCGCACGACCGCGAGTTCATGAACCGCATCGTCACCAAGGTGATCGAGATCGACGGCGGCGCGCTCACCACCTTCTCTGGCGACTACGCCTTCTACGAGGGCCAGCGGAAGCTGAACGAGGCGCAGCAGCAGGCGCAGTTCGAGCGCCAGCAGGCGATGCTGGCCAAGGAGATCGCCTTCATCGAGCGGTTCAAGGCCCGGGCCTCCCACGCCGCCCAGGTCCAGAGCCGGGTGAAGAAGCTCGACAAGATCGAGCGGGTCGAGCCGCCCCGGCGGCGGCAATCAGTGGCGTTCGAGTTCCAGCCGGCGCCGCGCTCGGGCGACGACGTCGTGATGCTCAAGGGCGTCCACAAGCGCTACGGCAGCCGCACGATCTACGAGGGGCTGGACTTCTCGGTGCGGCGCCGGGAGCGCTGGTGCGTGATGGGGATCAACGGCGCCGGCAAGTCGACGTTGCTGAAGCTCGTCACCGGCACCACCGCGCCGGACGACGGCTCCGTCATGGTCGGCGGCAGCGTCAAGCTCGGCTACTTCGCCCAGCACGCCATGGACCTGCTCGACGGCGACCGCACCGTGTTCCAGACCCTGGAGGACGCGTTCCCGCAGGCCGGGCAGGGCTCGCTGCGGGCGCTGGCCGGCTGCTTCGGCTTCTCGGGCGACGACGTCGAGAAGCGCTGCCGGGTGCTCTCGGGCGGCGAGAAGGCCCGGCTCGTGATGGCCCTGATGCTGTACGACCCGCCGAACTTCCTGGTGCTCGACGAGCCGACCAACCACCTCGACATGGGCACCAAGGAGATGCTGATCAGCGCGCTCGCCAACTACGAGGGCACGATGCTGTTCGTCTCCCACGACCGGCACTTCCTGGCGGCGCTGTCGAACCGGGTGCTTGAGGTGACCCCCGAGGGCATCCACCAGTACGGCGGCGGCTACACCGAGTACGTGGCCCGCACCGGCCAGGAGGCGCCGGGTCTGAGGAGCTGAACGGGGGCTGGGGCGCGACCTTCGGGCCCGCTCCCGCGCCGGGTTTCCGGCGCTAAGCTGGCGCCGACCGGGCCGGGGGTGAGACGCCGTGCGACGCCTGCTGAAATTCCTGCACACGATGGGGTCGGCCGGGTTGCTGGGGGCGATGGCGTCCCTGGTGGTCCTCCTGGCGCTGGCCCCCGCGCCGGCCGCCCTGCCCGGCTAC
>NZ_VRVD01000353.1:0-4847 GCF_008040015.1 Methylobacterium sp. WL18
GCTCCGTCCGGCCGAGCGGCAGCGCCCGCCACAGCCGGCTGGCGAGGTCGGCGAGCCCGCCCGGCAGCAGGATGATGATCGCCACGAAGGCCGTCCCCAGCAGGAGCTGCCAGAGGAAGGGCAGGTCGCCGGAGAGGTTGGCCGCGAGGTAGTCGATGGCGATCGTGCCCAGGACCGGGCCGAGCAGCGTGCCGCGGCCGCCGAGCGCCACCCAGATCACCAGTTCGGTGCCGAACAGGAAGCCGGCATTCTCGGGGGCGACCACGCCGGACGCGTTGGCGAACAGGAACCCTGCGAGCCCGGCCAAGGCGGCGAGCGCCGCGGTCAGGAGGATCTGCAGGCGCCGGGGGTTGAGGCCGAGATAGGCGCAGCGCGCCTCGTTGTCGCGCAAGGCCACGAGGGCGCGCCCGGCATCCGACCGCACCAGGATCCAGGCCGCCAGCGTGACGGCGATCAGGAACAGGGCCGCGAGGCGGAAAAAGCCCTCGATCTCGAAGGGCAGCACGTCGAACCCGACGAGGCCGCTGCTGGAGCCGGTCCACTCGCCGCCCGAGTAGATGAGCTGCGTCACGACGATCGGGACGACCAGCGAGATCACCGAGGCGTAGAGCGGCGTCGAGCGGTGATAGAAGGACAGCCACCCGACCGCGAGGCCGAGCAGGGCCGGCGCCGCGACCGCGGTGGCGATGCCGGCCGCAATCCCGAGCGGGGTCGCCCCGTAGGCGCCCAGGATCATGGCGGCGGCGTAGGCGCCGACGCCGAAGAAGGCGGCCTGGCCGAAGGTCAGGATGCCGGCAAAGCCCCAGAGCAGGTCCACCGTGACGGCGAGCACCGCGTAGATCATCGAGCGGGTCAGCACGTTGACCGCGAAGGTGTCGAGGAACGCCGGCGCGATCCAGAGGGCCGAGGCCGCCACCGCCGCGACCACGAGGGGCGCCGTCCGGGCGAGGCGTCGACCGGAGAGGGCGGCGCGCTCCGTGGCGGGGATCGTGTCAAGCACGGGAGAAACCTTTCGGGCTGACGCGCAGGACGAGGGCCGCGAGCACCGCCACGGCGATGCTGCCCAGGATCGGGCTGACGAAGGTGCTGATCAGGACCTGCGCGGCTCCGAAGACGAGGCAGGCCGCCGCGAGCGCCAGGAAGGACGCGTCGGCGACCATCACCAGCATGAAGGCGCCGATCAGCCAGCTCACCCCCATGTTGGGATCGACGCTGGTCAGCGGCGTCAGCAGGACGCCCGCCAGCGCCGCGAGGCCCGCGCCGATCATGAACACCACCAGGCGCACCCGCCCGGTATCGATGCCGAGGCTGCGGGCCAGGGTCTCGTTCATGATCACGGCCCGGGCCGACAGGCCGAGCCGCGTCCGCTCGATGGTGAGGGCGAACAGGATCCCGATCGCGAGGGCGATGCCGAGGGCCACGAGCCGGTAGGCGGAATAGTCGACGCCGAGGATCGCGACGGTGCCCGAGAACAGGTTCGGGGTGAGCTGGACGTCGCGGCCGAAGGCCAGCGTGATGAGCTGGCCGAGCACGATCCCGAGCCCCCAGGTGGCGAGGATCGCGTCCAGCGGCCTGCGGTAGAGGGGGCGGATGATGAAGTGCTCCGCCAGGCCGCCGAGGCCCGCGCCGACCACGAAGGCCAGCGGCAGCGCCGCCCAGGGATTGAGCCCGAGCCTGGCCGTCACCACGGCGCAGTAGGCGCCGATCGTCAGCCACGCCCCGTGGGCGAAATTGATGATCTTGAGGACGCCGAAGATCGCGAGGAGGCCGATCGAGACCACGAACAGGATCGCCGCGGTGGTCAGGATGTCGAGGATGAGCAGCATCGCAGCTTCCGGATGAGCCGGCGTCTTCGCGCGGCGTAAGCGGATCGGCCCGACGGCCGATCCCGGACGCTCCCTCCCCCGGGAGGGAGGGAGAGGCGCATCACGTCACGGCAGCTTCGGGCACTGCTCGCCGGGATCGACATCCTTGAAGGTGCCCGCGACCTTGACCGATCCGTCCGCCTGGATCTGGCCGAGATACATGGTCAGGGGTGCGTGGTGCTGCTTGCTCATGCGGATCGTGCCCCGCGGCCCGGTCACGCTCACGGTGGGCAGGGCCTCGAGCACCTTCGCGGTCTCGGTCCCCCCCGCCTTCTCGACGGCGGCCTTGTAGAGGTAGATCGCTTCGTATTCCGGCACCGAGAGATCGTTGGGCGTCCGCAGCTCGGCGCCGAACTTCTTCTTCATGGCGGCCAGGAAGGTCTTGTTCTCCGGGCTGTCGATCCCGGTGACGTAGGAGGCCGACAGGTAGACGCCCTCGGCGTCGGCGCCCATGCTCTTGGCGGTGCCCTCGTCCAGCGCGAGGTTGGCGAAGGGCAGCGACACGCCGGCGCCGCGCAGCTGCTTGGTGAGCGTGACGTTCGGCGCGCCGCCGGCGGTCGAGGTGATCAGCGCGTCGGGCTTGGCCTCCTTCAGCTTGGAGATGATCGCGGTCCAGTCGCTGCCGTCCATCGGCAGGTATTCCTCGCCCACCACCTTGCCGCCGGTCTTCTCGGCGTAGCTCTTGGCGAAGCCGAGCATGCCGCGGCCGAAGGCGTAGTCGCTGCCGATGAGGAAGTAGGTCTTGGCGCCCTTGGCCTTGAAGGCGTCGATCACCGGCGGCACCTGCTGCTCCGGCACCCAGGCATCCACGAACATGTTCTTGTTGCAGGAATGCCCCTCGTAGAACGAGGTGTAGATGTACGGCACGCGGCCCTTGGTCACGGCGGGCAGGCCTGCGTTGCGGGCCGCGCTCGTCTCCATGGAGATCAGGACATCGACCTTCTTCTGGTAGATCAGGCCGTCGAAGGCCTTCTGGGCGCCGGCCGCGCCGGAGGCGTCGTCGGCCACCTCCAGGACGAGCTTCCGGCCGAGCACGCCGCCGTTCGCATTGATTTCCTCGACCGCGAGTTCGGCCGACTGCACCACCGACGGCGCGACGACGCTGTTGGCCCCCGACAGGCCGATCGGCACGCCGATGACGATCGGCTTGCCGTCGGCGGCCTGCGCAGCCGAGGTCGCGAGCACGAGCGCCGCCGCCGTGCCGATGAGAGAACGTGTCACCATGAATGGGCTCCTGGGAAAGACGAGGTGGTGGCGGGGTCAGCCGTAGATGTCGGTCCGGCGGTCACGCAGGAGGGAATTGAACCCGTTCAGATCCTTGCAGCCGGCCTCGTCGAGATCGACCACGGCCGAGAGGGTCTCGGTCCGGTCGCGGCTCGCCGGGCCGGCCAGCGGCCAGCCCTTGGGGCCGATGATCAGGCTCTGCCCCTCGAAGGGCTGGCCGCGCTCGGTGCCGACCCGGTCGGCGCAGGCGATGAAGACGCCGTTCGAGTGGGCCGCGGCCCGGTGCAGGGTGTTGGCCATGGCGGCCTCGCCCGCGGGCTGGTCGGGCATCGGCACCCAGTTGGTCGGGATGCACACGATCTCGGCGCCCCCGAGGGCGAGCTGCCGGAAGGTTTCGGGGAACCAGCCGTCGTAGCAGATCGCGACCCCGATCTTGCCGAGCGCCGTGTCGAAGACCGGGAAACCGAGGTCGCCCTTGGCGAAGAACACGTTCTCCCGGTCCCAGAGATGCGCCTTCCGGTAGGTGCCGATGTAGCCCTGCGGCCCGACGATCACGGCGGCGTTGTAGAGGACGCCGTCCCCGCGCTCGGCGATGCCGGCCACGATGTGGACGCCGAGTTCCGCCGCGAGCGCCGCCCAGGCCCGGGCCGTCGGCCCGTCCGGCACCGGCTCGGCGAGGGAGGCCGCCTCCGCGTCGGATTCGAACACGTAGCCGGTGCTGGCGAGTTCGGGCAGGACGATCAGGCGGCTGCCCTCCGCCACGGCGGCGCGGATGAGATCCGAGGCGTGCGCGATATTGGCCGCGACGGCACCGAAGTGCGGTTCGAACTGGATGCAGGACACCCGTAACGGCGGGCGTGCGGGATCGCTCGCTTGGATCATGATGGCTCCAAAACGCAAAAAGCCCCTGGGCGCGGACGTCATCCGCGGACCAGAGGCTCCAAAGCCGAGATGTCATGCAGCACTGCTGCTGCGGGGCAACCTTGCCCGATAAGACTACGATACGCGCCTGAAGACCGGTCGCAAGGTGATATTTGCGGCAGGCTGCTGCATTCAGGTCTTTTCCGCCAACGCGATGCGCAAACCGAGGCCGCTCATCGCCTCGTGGGCCGAGACGACGCTCTCGGCCACGCTCGCCATCGGCACGCGGGACGCGGTGGCACGATCCCGGAGCATCTTGTAGGCGGCCTCCTCGTCGATCCGGTTGAGCTCCACCAGCAGCCGGACCGCCTTCTCGACGGTGCGGCGGCCCTTCATGGTCTCCTCCAGCCGGTTGATCTTGCTGATCAACCGACCCTCGTAGCCGCGCCGGTAGCGGGCCAGGGCAAACTGGGTCAGCACCCCGCGCGGGTGCAGCGGCTTGTTCAGCACGCCGTGCGCGTTGACGTCGGCGATCGCCTTCAGCGATGTCGGGCTCTCGTAGGCCACGATGGCGATGACGGCGGGCTCGATCTCCTCGATCGACGGCAGGAGGTGCATCACCTGCGCGTCGTCGAGCTGGATGAACAGCGTGTCGATGTCCGGCTGCAGGGCGGCCGGCGGCGGCCAGGCGAGGGAGACCGCGCAGCCGAGGCGCCGGAGCTGCTCCAGAAGCGCGGCGCCCTCCTCGTCGGGGGGATGGATGACCAGGGCTCGGGCGCGCCTCAGGTCGTCCAGGATCTTGCGGGCGGGCGCCGTCACGCGGCCATCCCCTCGTCCAGGCAGTTCGTCTCGAACCGGGACCAGGCGAGGTACGGATCGGGCCGCACCGGCCGGCGC
>NZ_VRVD01000354.1:0-4846 GCF_008040015.1 Methylobacterium sp. WL18
GTACAGGGTCAGGCCGGTGAACTGGTAGCCGCCGGCAGCCTGACCTACGGCATCTCGATGACCGACCTGCCGCTCACGACCGGCCAGCCGGATCGCGGCGCCGGCGGCTACCAGTTCACCGGCCTGACCCTGTACGATCCCCTGGTCGCCTGGGATCTGGGCATCGCCGACCGTCCGGGCCGGATGGTCCCCGGTCTCGCCACCGCCTGGGAGGTCGATCCGGCCGATCCCAAGGTCTGGGTCTTCCACCTGCGCGAGGGCGTGGCGTTCCATGACGGCTCGGCCTTCGACGCCGACGCGGTGATCTGGAACTTCGACAAGGTGCTCAACAAGGAGGCGCCGCATTTCGACCAGCGGCAAGCCGCCCAGGTCCGCCCGCGGCTGCCGGGCGTCGCGAGCTACCGCAAGCTCGACGCCAAGACCGTCCAGGTGACGACCAAGAACCCCGACAGCCTGTTCCCCTACCAGATGCTGTGGTTCCTGATCTCCTCGCCCGCCCAGTACGAGGCGGTCGGGCGCGACTGGGCGAAGTTCGCGTTTCAGCCCTCGGGCACCGGCCCGTTCAAGATGGGCCAGCTGATCCCGCGGGTCCGCCTCGAATTGCTGCCGAACGCCGGCTACTGGAACCCGAAGCGGGTCCCGAAGCTCGCCAAGCTGACGCTGACCTGCGTCCCCGAGGACCTCGCCCGGGTGAACGCGCTGCTCTCCGGCAACGTCGACCTGATCGAGGCGCCGGCCCCCGATGCGGTACCGCGCCTCAAGGCGTCCGGCATGCGCGTCGTCGGCAACGACACGCCGCATGTCTGGAACTACCACCTGTCGATGCTGGAGGGGTCGCCCTGGCGGGACCTGCGCCTGCGCAAGGCCGCCAACCTCGCCATCGACCGCGACGGCGTCGTCCAGCTCCTGGGCGGCCTCGCCCAGCCGGCCGTGGGGCAGATGCAGACTTCGAGCCCGTGGTTCGGCAAGCCGAGCTTCCAGATCAGGACCGACGTGGATGCGGCGCGCAAGCTGGTGGAGGAGGCCGGGTTCTCGGTGAAGAACCCGGTGAAGGCGACGATCATGATCCCCACCGGCGGGACCGGGCAGATGCTGTCCCTGCCGATCAACGAGTTCGTCCAGCAGAGCTGGGCCGAGGTCGGCATCCAGGTCGAGTTCAAGACGGTGGAGCTGGAGGTGGCCTACACGGCCTGGCGCCAGGGCGCGGCGGATCCGGGCCTCAAGGGCGTCACCGCCGGCAACATCGCCTACGTCACCTCGGATCCGTTCTACGCGATCCTGCGCTTCTACGATTCGAAGCAGATCGCCCCGAGCGGCGTGAACTGGAGCCACTACCGCAATCCCGAGGTCGACGCCCTGTGCGACAAGGTGAAGGCGAGCCTGGACCCCGAGGAGCAGAACAGGCTGCTGGCCCGCATCCACGAAATCGTCGTCGACGACGCGGTGCAGGTTTGGGTGGTGCACGATACCAACCCGCACGCGTTGTCGCCCCGGGTAAAGAACTATGTTCAGGCGCAGCACTGGTTTCAGGACTTGTCGACGCTGGCCTGAGATCGCCGGGATCTCTGCGGCGCCGCGGGAGATGCCTTGAGCGAATCGGGAACGATCGTCGCGAGACTGTGTTGGCACTCCAACGCACGAAGGAGTGTCCCATGAAGACCCTGCTCGCCGGCGCCATCCTGGCCGCCTCCCTCGCGACTGTCGTCCCGGCTTCGGCCCAGCGCATCGATATCGGCCCCGACGGTCCGAGCGTCGACCTGCGCTCTCGCGGCCAGCGGGAGCGCGATTTCCGCCGGGACGAATACCGCCGGGATCGTGACCGCGCCGACGACGACCGGATGTATCGCCGCCAGCGATTCGAGGACGACCGTCCGGCGGTCCGCCGCGGCTACGGTTACTGATTCGGACTGTCCACAGCTTGCTGTGACTGGATGATCCATGAGGGGTCGGCGCTGGCCGGCCCCTTTTTCGTGTCTCGCGTCATCCGGACCACGCGCGGCTGGCCTGCCCTGCCAATTTCGCACTTGCAGCATCGTCCGGGCACGCCTAGGAAGATCCCGCATCAAATTTCGGGAGTATTTGGCAATGACCCTTCGTTTCATCAGTGGCTTCGCGGCTTTTGCCGTCGCCGTTTCGGGCCTCGCAGTTCCGGCCGCCCTCGCCAAGCCGGTGAGCGGCGCCAGCGCCGTCAAGATGATCGACACCGACAACGACGGCACCGTCGATCTCAAGGAAGTCGAGGCCGTCGCCTCCGCGACCTTCGACCGCCTGGAGAAGGATGCCGACGGCACCCTCGACGCCAAGGAGCTGAAGGGTCGCCTGAGCAAGGCCGGCCTCAAGCAGGCCGATCCGGACAACGACGGTACCGTCGACAAGAAGGAATACCTCGCCGCGGTCGCCGATCGCTTCAAGATGGCCGACCCGGACAACGACGGCACCCTCGACGCCAAGGAGCTGAACTCCAAGGCCGGCAAGGCGCTGCTCGCCCTCGTCAAGTAACGGCTCGTTAATACTAATTGCGCTCAGTGAAGATACAGGCGCCCCCGTGGATCTCTCCGCGGGGGCGTTCTTGTGTTTGAACCGGGAATGCCATGCGGTCGGACGACGAGCCGCCTCACTGCTGCTGCACCTCGTGGTTGTAATCGTTTTCTTCTTTGATGATGCCGTGATCGACTTTTGCGGTGGCGCAGCCTGCGACAATCCCGCTTTGAAACCTATATGCCTGCAAGATGGGCAAGCGGACGGTTGACGGACCGCAACCTGTAGGTGCAGTTTGGGACCGGTTGGGGGACCGAACCATGCGTAAGGATACGCCAGACGACGTCACGAGCCTCGAATTGCTCGCAGAAATGCGGGCCATGATCGACGCCGCGCGCCAGGTCATCGAAGGCTCGCAAGCCGCCCACGACGGGCCGGCCGGCGAATCGGCGGCCGCGCCGGTGTCGTCACTCGGGGCAGACGTGCAGCACGATCCGGTGGACCTGCTCGGCGACATCAGCGACAGCCTGCTCGACGCCTATCAGCTCGCGAAACACGACGGCGATCCGCTGACCATCGCGCTGATCGAGAAGGTCCTGTTCCATGTCGGGCGCCGGCTCGCGCGGGGCATGTCCCCCGCGGAGGCCGGCATTCCCTGCCACTGACGCGCCGTTCCGGGTGATGGCGGCTTGAGGCTCGTGGATCCTCAGGCGCCGCCGGCCTCGATCCGATCGAGGAACGCCCGCAGGTAGCGTCCGGCCGCATCTGCGCGCTCGACCGCCAGGAGATGCGCTGCCCGGGGCAGCACCACGAGTTCGGCCTCAGCGATGCCGGCGCAGAGCGCTTCGGCCATGGCGGGGGGCGTCGATGGGTCGTCGCGCCCGGCCATCACCAGGGTCGGGGCCGTGATCGCCGACAGGGCGGGCCGCAGGTCCATCCGTCCGATCACGCCGCAGCACACCGCGTAGCCGACCGGATCGCAGGCGACGAAGCGCTCCCGCACGGACCGTACGGCCTCGGGTGAGCGCTCGGCGAAGGCCGGAGTGAACCAGCGCGCCAGCGTCGCGTCCACGAGCGCGCCGGTCCCCTGCATCCGCGCCGTCTCGGCACGCTCGTTCCAGCTCTGTGCGCTCGGAAGATGCGCGGCCGTCGCCATCAGGGTCGCGCTCGCGCAGCGCGCCGGTTCGGCGCTCGCCAGCGCCTGCACGATCATGCCGCCGAGCGAGAGCCCGACCAGGTGGGCCCGGGCGATCCCGAACCCGTCGAGCAGCCCCGCGAGATCGCCGGCCAGGTCCGCGATCTCGGTCGGCCGGTCGTGCGTCTCGGAGCTGCCATGGCCGCGGGTGTCGTAGCGCAGCGTCCGGAACCGGCCGGCAAGCGCCGGCAGCAGGGCGTCCCACATGTCCAGGGTGGCGCCGAGCGAGTTCGAGAACGCAACCACGGGTGCATCCTCGGGCCCCTCCAGGACATAGCGGAACGCGAGTCCCCGGACGGTGATCTGCGGCATCAGACGTCTCCGTGTACCGTTGCAGCCGGGCCGGTGCCTCCCACCGGCCGACGGCACGTCCCGCCGAGATAGGTCTCCCGCCGGCCGCGATCAGCGCCCGCCCGGATAATCCGGCCGCGCGCATCCGGGCGACCGCTACCGGGTTGGTGTAGTGCAGACCGGAGCCGGATCATGGCCGAACCCTACGATCTCGACCGTTTCGTCGCCGCCCAGGCGGGCGTCTACGACCGGGCCCTCGCGGAATTGCGGGCCGGGGAGAAGCGCAGCCACTGGATGTGGTTCATCTTTCCGCAGATCGCCGGCCTGGGCTCCAGCCCGATGGCGCGACGCTACGCGATCGGCACCCTGGACGAGGCGCAGGCCTATTGCGGGCATCCGGTGCTCGGCGCACGCCTGCGTGCCTGCACGGCGGCGGTGAACGGCGTCACCGGACGCTCGGCTCACGTGATCTTCGGCTCCCCGGACGACATGAAGTTCCGCTCGAGCATGACCCTGTTCGCGCGCGCCGCGCCGGACGAGCCGGGTTTCGCCGAGGCCCTGGCGCGGTATTTCGGCGGCGCGCCCGATCCGCTGACGCTCGCCGAGCTTGGATCGCAGGGGTGCTCGAACACGTCACCGGCCCCATAGGCCGACGCGTTCGGCCCGGGCCTGCTCCTCGGCGCCGAGGAGGTCCGGGGGCGCATCGTCCGAGGCCCGGGCGCCGCCTGCGGTGAGGATCAGGGCGGCGAGGTCGTCGCCCTCGATCCGGCAGCGGCCGGCGGCATCCTCGGAGACGCTGCAGACCACCTCGCGGCGGCGCAGGTACTTGGCGAGCTGCCGGGCGAGGTGCCCGCGCTCGCCCACGACGCCGAGGAGGTGCAC
>NZ_VRVD01000355.1:0-4835 GCF_008040015.1 Methylobacterium sp. WL18
AAGGAGTCCGCGGCCAAGGAGGCGCCGAAGGCCGGCAGCCCCAAGGCCGGCACCAAGAATTCCGACAAGGCGGACCACAGGGCCGCCGAGCCCAAGGTCGCCGCCGTGGGCGCGCCCACGGCGCTCGCCCCGTCCGAGCCGGCGGACGCCGCCACCGTGCTGGCCCAGGCCAACGCCTACTTCAACGCCATGAACACCCTGACGGGCAGCTTCATGCAGATCGGCGCGGACGGGCGCCGGATCGGCGGCAAGCTGACGCTGGCCAAGCCCGGCCGCCTGCGCTTCGACTACGACCAGCCCTCGCCGCTGGAGGTGGTGGCCGACGGCACCTCCGTGGCGGTGCGCGACCGCAAGCTCGCCACCCAGGACCTCTACTTCATCGCCCAGACGCCGCTGAAGTTTTTGCTGCGTGAAAAAATCGACCTCGCCCGCGACCTCTCGGTCACCGACGTCGCCAACGATCCGGGCGGCGTGCGCATCAGCCTGGAGGACCGGGCGACGCTCGGCGGCACCTCGAAGATCCAGCTGTTCTTCGATGCCGAGATGAAGACCCTGTCGCAGTGGCGGATCACCGACCCGCAGGGCTACATCACCACGGTGCAGCTCTCGAACCTGCAGCGGCCCAAGACCGTCGACGCCGGCCTGTTCTTCATCAATTACGGGCGCGCCGAGGATAAGGCGATGCAGCAGCAGATCCAGCAATCGCAGCAGCCCAACTGATTTTCGGGGCGATGCGGCATGCTCCGCTGAGCAACATTTCACGAGGATCCCATTCGCCAAGGGATCGAGGTTTGCCCGATCGCTGAAACATCCACCGCGTCATCCCGGGGCCGCGCAGCGGAGCCCGGGATCCATGACCGCCGACGACGCAAGCACCCGCACCGTCAGAGGATCTGGATTCCGGGCTCGCCTCCGGCGCCCCGGAACGACAAGGCGGCTTATCTCACCTCCCCAAGCCCGAGACGCAACCCGAGACCCCGCCCGTGCGCCTGTCCGTCACCACCTGGAACATCAACTCGGTGCGGCTGCGCATCGACCTGGTCCTGCGCTTCCTGGCCGAGCACAAGCCGGACGTGCTCTGCCTCCAGGAGACCAAGTGCCCGGACGACGCGTTCCCGCTCAAAGCCCTGCGCGGCTCCGGCTACGAGCACGTCATGTTCGCCGGCCAGAAGGGCTATAACGGCGTCGCGATCCTGTCCCGCTTCCCCCTGCACACCCGCGGCGTGATGGGTTTTTGCGAGAAGCAGGACGCCCGGCACATCTCGGCGGTGCTCGGGCCCGAGGCGGGGGCCGCGGCCGGCATCGTGCTGCACGATTTCTACGTCCCGGCGGGCGGCGACGTGCCCGACCGCGCGCTGAATCCGAAGTTCGCCCACAAGCTCGATTTCCTGGGTGAGCTGCGCGCCTGGGGCGGCCAGCGCGTCGCCGGCCCGGCGATCCTGGTCGGCGACCTCAACGTCGCGCCGCTGGAGCACGACGTCTGGTCGCACAAGCAGCTCCTCGACGTGGTGAGCCACACCCCCATCGAGACCGAGGCCCTGGAGCTGCTGCGCGGCGAGGCCGGCTGGATCGATGCGGCCCGCCACCTCACCCCGGAGCCGGAGAAGATCTACACCTGGTGGAGCTACCGCTCGCCGGACTGGTCGGCGGCCAACAAGGGCCGGCGGCTGGACCATGCCTGGGTCTCGCCGGAGCTGGCCGGCACGGTCCGCGCGGTGGAGGTCCTGCGCGACGCCCGCGGCTGGGAGCGGCCCTCGGACCACGCCCCGGTGACCCTGACCCTGGCGCTGTGACGGCGCGTCACGGAACTGCGGTGACCACTGCGCATTGCCGGATCACGAACCTGCGATGCGAGCCCGCCCGATGCGCAAGATCCTGATCGCCCTTCTGCTTCCCAAGGTCGTCTCCTTCCTGCGCCGCCGCTACGGCGGCCCGCACGCCGCCCGCGACCGGGCGTTCTGACGCCCCGCTCGACCGCCCGCCACGTCGCGGCTCACCGCCCTGTCTCCGCGTCCGGCCCGGATCGCGGAGCGAGGCGGCTCTTTCGCGTGCGCCCCCGATGGCGCCGCGTGGTTCGCCAGCCTGATACGACCGGTCGAAGCGCGCCCCAGATGCCCCGTCCTGCAGGAAACCGCGCCCGATGACCGACGATCCCCGCGAGGCCGGTCCCCGGCCGCCCTTTCCCGGCGACCAGCAGCAGGAGCGGCCCGGCCTCACCTCGAAGATGACGCCGCGTCCCGACCACGGCGAGGAGAGCTACGTCGGCAAGGGCTTGCTCACCGGGCAGGTCGCGCTGATCACGGGCGGCGATTCCGGCATCGGCCGGGCGGTGGCGATCGCGTATGCCCGCGAGGGCGCCGACGTGGCGATCTCCTACCTGGAGGTCGAGCAGTCGGACGCGGAGGACACCAAAGCCTGGGTCGAGAAGGCCGGCCGCCGCTGCCTGCTCCTGCCGGGCGACATCCGCGACGAGGCCCAGTGCCGGGCGCTGGTGGACCGCACGATGGCCGCGTTCGGGCGGCTCGACGTGCTGGTCAACAACGCCGCCGCCCAGGTGGTCAACGAAGGGCTCGACGACCTGAACGCCGCCGACATCGAGGGCTCGTTCCGGGCCAACGTCTTCGCGATGTACTACCTCGCCCAGGCCGCGGTGCCGCACATGAAGCCGGGCGGCGCGATCGTGAACTCGACCAGCGTCCAGGCCAAGGTCGCGGGCGCGAACATGCTGATCTACGCCGCCACCAAGGGCGCCATCGCCAGCCTGACCATCGGCCTGTCGAACCTGCTCGCGCCCAAGGGCATCCGGGTGAATTGCGTGGCGCCCGGCCCGGTCTGGACCCCGATCCAGCCGATCGTGAAGAGCCCCGAGGAGCTGGAAGAGCTCGGCACCCAGACACCGCTGGGCCGCGCCGGCCAGCCCGCGGAACTCGCCGGCGCCTACGTGCTGCTCGCCTCGCGCGAGGGCAGCTTCATGTCGGGCGCCCTCGTGCCGGTGACCGGCGGCATCCCGATGCTGTGAGGGCGGGGCCTCACTCGACGTAGACGCCCGCGCCCACCAGCGCCGGGACGTCCTCGACCGTCGTGGCGCAGACGTAGCTCCACTTCACCTCGGGCGTGCTGCGCCGGGGCCGCGGGAACATGTAGTCGACCCAGCCGGACCCGGATTCCCGCACGATCCCGATGAAATCCTTGTGGAACTGCTTGCCGGCCGCGTCGTGCTCCTGGAGCAGGTCGCGGCCCTCGCGGTTCGGATGGGCGGCGTTGAACAGCACGGTCCCGTGCATGTCGACCACGAACAGGTAGACGTCGCCGTAGCGCCAGGGGCTGTTCTTGCGGCGGAACGCCGTGAACGCGGTGCGGCCTTCGCTCTCGATCAATTCGGCGGCCCTGTTCACCAGGGCCTCGATCTCCGCCGCCTGGTGGACCGGGCCGGGCTGATCCCGCCCGGCCACCTGCCTCAGCGGCAGGACCAGGATCAGGATCAGGATCGGCAGGCTGACGATCAGCGCTCGCTTGGGCATGGTCGCCCCCCTGACGGTCCCCCCTCGGTCCGGTGATCGCGGTCCCGCTCGGGGCGCCAACACCGGAGCATCAGCCGGCGCGGCGCCGGAAGAAACCGGTCTCGATCGCCATCCGCGGCACGGGCCACCAGCGCGGCCGCCTCGGCCCGGCCAGGATGGCGGCCGGAAGCGGGGCATCGTCCGCCGCCTCCGCGGGATGGTGGGTCTCGATCATGCGCTTCAGCCGCTGCAGCGCGGTGAGATACATGCAGGCCCGCAGGCGCCGGGCCTCGCTCGACCGCATCGCTTCGAGGTCCGCCAGCAGTGCTTCCGCCTGTCGGATGTGGTGTTCGGCCTCGGTGATGAAATCTTCGATCGCACAGAGATCTGACATCTTCCGGCTCCCGGATACGATGGAGATATCGACGCTGGCAGGCTTAGACATCGGGCATCGACGGGTCTCCCCGTGCGGTTCCCTTCGCGTCGCAGGTACCTCTCCGAGAGCGAGGACCTGTCCGGACCCGGGTTTAATCCCGGTGTCGTCAATTTCGCGATCGATCGTCGGGCAGATATTCAATATTCAGGCGAGATAGATAGTGCGGACGCCGCCGAACCGCGCTGAGTCGGACGGATATACCATGTGGCCGACAGTAGATCCATGTCGCATGCTGCGGTCGATGGAATTCATCGCGCTGCGAAGCGCGCGCCGCCCGGGCGGGCCTTCCGGCAGGGGCTGTCCTGGCTGGAGGATGGGGGCGACCCCGATGCCGGCCCGCGCCCGGTCGTCCTGACGGTCGGCGGGACCGCCGGCGTGGCGCTGTGACGGAAACTCCCGGGAGGGCAGGGGCTGCGGCGCCGGGGACAGGCGGCACGCCGATACGGGGAGCGGCGTAGATCGACGTCAGTCGGCCGCCCACCGTCATCGCGAGCGCAACGAAGCAAGCCAGTGCGGCGCGCGATCTCCGGACGTGGCGTTTCCCTGGGTTTCTTCGCTCCGCTCGCGATGACGACATGGGGTGCATCAGTCGCAGCGAGGCGGACTCGGCTGACGACGGCATGACCCAACCCGAACGTTTCGGGCACGCCGTTGGCGATCTTGAGTGCGACGGCGATACTGGACGGTTCGGGGGCGTGTGGAGAACCTGATGCAATCCAGAGCAAGCAACCGTGCGCCGGTTTGCAGACTACGCAATCACTCAGAAAAAAACCCGCCGCGGTGAGCGGCGGGTCTGAGAGATCCCGAAAGACCCTAGAACGGGATATCGTCGTCCAGGTCGTACCCACCGCGGGCCCCGCCGCCACCGCCGCCGGACGAAGCCGGGGCCGGACGTCCGC
>NZ_VRVD01000356.1:0-4815 GCF_008040015.1 Methylobacterium sp. WL18
TTCCGTGGGCAGGGGCTGGGGGAGGTTCTGGTGTTCGATGCGATCCGTACCGTGGCCTCGGCCGCCATCGGCAGCCACGCGATCTTTGCGGACGCCATCGATGAACGAGCCGCGACGTTCTACGCGGATCTCGGCTTCAGGCCGCTGATCGACAAGCCGATGCGGCTGTTCCTGCCGATCGCGACCGGCCTCATCGTGCTGAACCGAGGCGGGGCATGACGGGCGTTCAGCGCACTATGCTTTAGGCATCATGGCTTACAGCATCATGCCGGTAAACCGATCCGGCCTGATGCTCACGTTTGAGTTCGTCGAAGGTGTGCGACGAATTCTTCGGACGCAGCTCGAAAAAACTCAGCCGCGCTTGGCCAGCAGCTGCTCGATCAGCGAGCCGCCCTTATCGATCGCCGTCATCTCCTCGGCCACCGCGTTCACGGTGTCGCGAATCTGGTCCGCGGTGTGCTCGGAGGTAAGGAAGAAGCGCAGGCGCGAGGCCCGCTCAGGCACGGCCGGGTGGATGATCGGCTGCACGTTGATGCCGCGTCGGAACAGGCGATCCGACAGGGTCACGGCCTTGAGCGAGTCACCCACGATGATCGGCACCACCGCGAGCCCGAGGCTGAAGCCGGTATCGAGGCCGAGCTTCTTGGCGGTGGCCAGGAACAGCGTGCCGTTCTGGCGCAGGCGCTCGACCCGCTCCGGCTCGGCATGCATCACCGCCAGCGCCGCCTCGGCGGCGGCGGCAAGCGGCGGCGACATGCCGACGCTATACACGAAGCCGCCGGCGGTGTGCTTGAGGTACTCGATCAAGGCGATCGGGCCGCAGATGTAGCCGCCGCAGGTCGAGAGCGTCTTCGACAGCGTGCCCATCCAGAGGTCGACCTCCTTCGGGTCGACGCCGCAATGCTCGAACAGGCCCGCCCCGGTGCGGCCGGTGACGCCGAGGCCATGCGCCTCGTCGACCATCAGCCACGCGTCGTAGCGCTTCTTGAGCGCAACGAGACCCGCGAGGTCCGGCGCGTCGCCGTCCATGCTGTACAGGCCCTCGACCACGATCAGCGCCCGGCGGTGCTCGTGGCGGGTGTTCTGGAGAAGGCTCTCCAGGGCGTCGAGGTCGTTATGCGCGAAGGAGCGGCGCTGGGCGCCGGAGAGCTGCGCGCCGGTGACGATGCTGTTGTGCGACAGCGCGTCGTGGAAGATCACGTCGCCGGCTTCCAGAAGCGCCCCGATGGTCGTGACGTTGGTGGCGTGGCCGCTCACCATCACGATGCAGCCCTCGGTGCGGTAGTGCTTCGCCAGGGCCTGCTCGAGGCTGATATGGCCCGGCCGCTCGCCCGCCACCACACGGCTCGCCGACGCGGAGGTACCGTAGGCGTCGATCGCCTCTCGGGCCGCGTTGCTGACCCGGGGATGCCCGTTCAGGCCGAGATAGTCGTACGACGAGAAGTTGGTGAAGGTCTTCTGGTCGATCCGTGTGGTCGCGCCGGCCTTCGCGTCGTGGACGCGGAAGAACGGGTTGCCCAGCCCGATCAGCTGCGCCGCCTGGCGCTGCAACTGCAGCTCGCGGTAGCCCGGCAGGTTCTCGAAGTTCTGCGCAGCCGATTGCCCGGCCGGAGAAGCCGCCTTGGCGGGCGCCGGGCGCGGCGTCGCGCGTCCGAGGCGGTTCGTCACGAAGCCGGCGAGCGCCGCGCGCCCGCCGTCAGGCCGTGCCGTATCGGTCATGAGTTGGTCTCTTTGATCTCGCTGTTGGTCTTCTCGATGAGTTCCCTGAGCGGCGCCATCATCTGCGCATCGATCTCACCACCGATATGCTTCGAGACGAGGCTCATCGCGACACCGGCCGCTTCATCCATGGGCGCGGAAACCGCCTGAATTAAGGACTCCGACAGCTCGTTGACCGTCATGCCGGACGACAGGCCGGCGGGCGGCGCATCGAGGGCGAAGCGCTCCTGCAGGCTGGCGCCGAGCTCGACGCCCATCAGCGAGTCGAGACCGATCTCGGAGAGCTGGCGCACGCGGCTGATGTCGTCCTTGGGCAGGCGCAGGATGCGCGCGATGTCCTCGACGATCGCGTCCGACACCGTCTTGCGGACCGCATCCACGTCGCCCCCCTTGAGGAGCGCGCCGATGTTGATCGCCTGGACGCCGCCGGCCTCCGCCTGCTGGTCCGACCCGAGGTCGGCGTAGCTCGGCGAGCGCATCGTGGCGAGCCGCTCGCGCGCCTTGCCCCAGTGCATCGCCGCGATGGCGATCACCGCCTCGTCCGGCGAGGTCCCCTGGCTCTCCAGGGCATCCGCCATCAAGTCAAGGCAGCGGCGCGCCTCCATCGGGGTGACGCCGACGCGGCCGGCGAGACCTTCCATGACCGCCTTGTTGCGGGCGAGCATGCCGACATCGCCGATCGCGCCCCAGGCCACCGCCAAAGCGGGCAGGCCGCGGCGGCGGCGCTGCCGAGCCAGGCCTTCCATGAAGCCGTTGGCGGCGACGTAGGAGCCCTGGCCGGGGTTGCCGATGAACGTCGTGGCCGACGAGAACATCACGAAGTAGTTGAGGCTGCGGTCCCGGGTGGCGGCGTCCAAATGCTGGGCGCCGACCACCTTCGGGCCGATCACGGCGTCCAGCGCCGCCGCGTCGATGTTGGCGATCAGGCCGTCCTGAAGCACCGCCGCGGCGTGGAGAACGCCCGCGAGCTTCTTCCCGCCTTGCTCGATCTCGGCGATCAGGCGATCCACCGCCGAGCGGCTGGTGATGTCGACGGCCTTGGCCTCGACCTTGGCGCCGCGCCCAGAGAGTTCGGCGACGATCGCCTTGGCCTCGTCGGTGGTCGCGCCCTTGCGGCCGGCGAGCACGAGGTGCCGGGCACCCTTGTCGACGAGCCAGCGCGCCGCCTCCAGGCCGAAGCCGCCGAGGCCGCCGGTCACCAGGTGAACGCCGGTCTCCGAGACCGTGAACGGCCGCTTGGTCTCCTTGAGGATCGTGCCGGCCTTGGGCGGGCTGATCACGATCTTACCGATGTGACCCGATTGCTGCATCAGCCGGAACGCGTCCGATGTCTCGGCCGCCGTGAACGGCTGGTACGGCAGGGGCTTGAGGCCGCCGTCGTTGAACAGGGCCATGACCTCGCGGAACATCCGCGCGCCGTCGTCGCCCTGGTGCTGGATCACCTGATCCAGGTCGACGCCGAAGTAGCTGAGGTTCCGCCGGAACGGGCGGAGGCCGATATGGGTGTTGGCGACGTAATCGCGCTTGCCCAGCTCGACGAAGCGGCCGAACGGCCGAAGCGCGTTGAGCGAGCGCTCCATCGCCTCGCCGAACAGGCTGTTCAGCACGATGTCGACGCCGTCGCCGGTGATCGCCCGGACCTCGTCCACGAAGGCCAGCGAGCGGGAATCGAGCACGTGCTCGGCACCCAGCGCCTTCACCAGGGCCCGCTTCTCGCGGGAGCCGGCGGTGGCGATGACCCGCGCGCCCTTCAGCTTGGCGATCTGCAGCGCGGCGAGGCCGACGCCGCCCGCGCCGCCATGGACCAGCACCCACTCCCCGCGCCGCATCCGGGCGCAGGAGACGAGGCCGTAATAGGCGGTCAGGAACGCCACCGGGACGGTCGCGGCCGCCATCGGGTCGAGGCCCTGCGGGCTCGGCGCGACGACGATCTCGGGCACCACGATGTGGGTGGCGAAGCCCGACTGGGCGAAGGCGACGACCGGGTCGCCGGCCTTGAACCCCTTCACGCCCGGGCCGACGGCCGTGACCCGGCCGGCGCATTCGAGGCCTAGCCGGGGACCGGCGAAGCCGTCCTCCAGGATCTCCTCGGGCAGCATCGAGAGCGCCCACAGGACGTCGCGGAAGTTCAGGCCGGTGGCCTCGACCGCGATCTCGATCTCGCCCTTGCCGGGGGTGCGGCGCTCGGCCGGGCCCCAGACCATCTCGTTGAGGCCGCCGGTGTTGCTGCGCTCCAGGCGCGCGGCCTCGGCCGGGACGGCATCCGCCAGATCCCGGTGCTTGGGCCGGCCGGCATGGAAGCGCACGACCTGCGTCCGCTCGTCGTCCAGCACGATCTCGGTCTCCGGCGTACCGGAGAGGATGAGGTCACGCAGACGCTCGGAGGCCCGCTTCGACGACATCTCGGGCGAGAGGTCGATGCGGCGCACGTCGAGGTTCGGCGCCTCGTTGGCTAGGGTGCGCGAGAACGCCCACACGCCGGCCTCGATGTTGGTGGTCTGGCCGCCGCGGTCGCGGGTGGCGCCCGGCGCCACGACCCACAGGCGGGTCTGGCGGGCACCGAGATGCTCGGTGCAGCGCTTCAGGCTGAGGCAGCGGTCGCGCAGCCGCTCGGCCGCCTCGCCGCCGCGGGTGAAGGCGCCGGCCAGGAACACCACCGTGTCGGGGGTCTCCTTCTCCAGCTCCATCAGCGACGTCTCGGAATCGAGGATGATCGACACGTGCACGCCGCCGGCGACCAGCAGGGTCGCCAGGGACGAAGCCGTCTCGGCCGCGAACTCGTCATCCGAGCCGATCACGAAGGCGAAGCTCTGGGCCGGAGCGGGGCCCGGACGCACCGGCGCCTCGGCGACCAGAAGCAGGTCGTCGCCGTTGGCCGACGCCGCGCGCTCGACCGCGACCTTGACCAGGCCGTGGGCGCTGAGCGTGCGCTGCCAGCCCTCGATATCTTCCAGGCGCCCGACCGGCATGCCGCCGACGGCCTCCTCGAACCATCCGCCCGTGAGGCCGAACACGAGGTCGCGGAAAAGGGACGCGCCCGGCTCCACGGCCACCAGCAGGCCGCCGGTGGCGAGCGCCCCGGAGAGCTGCCCCGGC
>NZ_VRVD01000357.1:0-4809 GCF_008040015.1 Methylobacterium sp. WL18
GGCGACGTCCCGGGCGGCGTGGGCGAAGCGCGTCACCGAATCGAGCACGAGCAGGACCGACTGGCCCCGGTCGCGAAAATACTCCGCGACCGCGAAGGCGAGCTTGGGCGCCTGCCGGCGCATCATCGAACTCTCGTCCCCCGTGGCGACGACCACCACCGCGCGGGCCCGGCTCTCCTGGATCGGCCCCTCCAGGAACTCCCGCACCTCGCGCCCGCGCTCGCCCACCAGGGCGACGACCACCGTGTCGAACCCCGAGCACCGGGCCAGCATCGACAGCAGGGTCGACTTGCCGACGCCCGACCCCGCGAAGATGCCGATGCGCTGCGCGGCGCAGAGGGGCGTGAACAGATCGAGCGCCTTCACGCCGGTCTTCAGCGGCTGGTCGACCCGGGAGCGGCGCATCGCGGGCGGCGGGCTGGCGTCGAGCGGCATCGCCTGGTTGCCCTTGGGGAGGTCGCCGTCGCCGTCGATCGGCCGCCCGAGGGCATCGATGACGCGGCCCTTCCACGCCTCGCACGGCCGGGGATCGAACGCGGTCACCCGGTAGGCCGGGGCGCCGAGGCCGGCCTCGATCCGGGTGTCGAACGGCTTGAGGATCACGCCCTCGCCGTCGATCCGGACGACCTCGCCGTCGATCCGCTGGTCGCCCGCCTCGATCTGCATGCGGTCGCCGAGCTTCAGCAGGGGCAGGGTGATCCTGATCCGGCAATGGCCGAAGCCGATCTCGCTCACCGAGCCGCCCACCCGGATGACCGGATGGGCGTCCCGGTCCTCGAGGGCGAGGCCGAGCTGGTCGAGGGCGTTCATGGTGATCTCCGGAAAGGCCCCTGCCTGGAGCCCTGCGAACGTCGGGGCTCCGTGCCCCGAGCCCCGCCAAAGGGCCGCGGGCCCATGGGAATCCCGATCCGGCCCGCGCGCGGACTGCTTCGGGTCAGTGCCGCATCGGAGGTTCTAGCTCGCCGGCCCGAGGCCGCGGATCGCGCTCTGCAGCGAGGATTCCGTCTCCGCCACCGCGGCGGCGGCGCCCTCGAAGGTGCGGGTGATCAGGATCAGCCGCGACATCTCCATGACCGGGTTGACGTTGGCGCCTTCCTGGAAGCCCTGCTGCACGCGCACCGCCGTCTCGCCGCGCTGGTTGAAGTCGAGGATCGGGGTGCCCGGCCGGTCCGACGTCACCGCGTTGCCGTCGATGCGGGTGAGCTTCGCGGCCGGATCGAGGCGGAAGACGCCGAGCGCCCCGATCTGGTTGGCCCCCTGGGCGATGATCCCGTCCTGGCCGATGGTGATCGGCGGCCCTTCGGGATCGACGGTGATCGGGGATCCGCCCGGATCCAGGATCGCCCGTCCGTTGAGGTCCTGGAGGTCGCCGGCCGCCGAGATCTGCATCCGGCCGTCCCGGGTGTAGACCGGCCCGGCCCGGCCGCGCACCGCCATCCAGCCGTCGCCCTGGATGCCCACGTCGAGGGGGCTGTCGGTCTTGTTGAGCGGGCCGGCCTTGCGCGACAGGAACGTCTCGCCCGGCGTCGCGAAGGCGACGTCGCGGCCCCCCGCCTGGGACAGGATCGTCTCGAACTTCACCTCCTCGGCGCGGTAGCCGGCGGTTCCGAGGTTGGCGACGTTGTTCGCCACCGTGGTCAGGCGCTGTTCGAGGGCGACCTGGGCGGACAGCGTGACGTAGAGCGACGATTGCATGTCACCGGCCTCCCAGCCGGATGGATTAGAGCTTGACCAGGAGGCCGGCATCGAGGCCGGAATCGGCACCGCTGAAGAGCGACAGTGCCGGCGTGGACGGCGCGTTGTTCTGCGTATCCCACATGATGGTGAAGCGCTTGAGGAACGTGTTGAGCTTGTCCGGATCCTGTAGGCTTGAGATGTCGAGCTTGCGCTTGATCAGGTTGGCCTGCGCGTCGATGCTGCCTCTCGCGGCTTCGGACGGAATGCCGAGTGCGGTCCGAACGACTTCGGCCAGCGCCTTGTCCGCAAGAATCGAGTAGGCGGATTTGATCGTTCCGGCCTTGCGTTGGAAATACAAGGCCAAGCGGACGCCCTCGTCATCCGCCCCGGCGTCCGTTTCGAGATTCTGGCGAACGTAGCTGTCGATGGTGGCACGTTGCGCGCCGGCGCTGGAGTCGAAGGTTGCTCCGGAATTCGAGAAGTTGAAGGCTCTGGCGAGATCCTGGTATCGCGAATCCTGAAGCCGCTCGACGAGGACATTCCCCTTGCTGTCGGCCTCGCGGGTCAGAACCTTCTTCATGAAGGCCTTCGCATAGATCATGTCGTCGAGGCCGTAGGCCTTCATGGCGAAGCTGAAGAGCCGATGATTGCCGATAAGATCGTCGACCGTTTTGACCTTGCCGATATTGTCGCGAAAATATTGTATGTCCCGCTTTACGATCGCTTCGGAGGCCTTGCGAGTAAGTGCCCCGGTCAAATTGCGGGTGATATGTTGGTATTCGGTGAAGGTCGAGGTCATAAGACGCATCCTTCGTCTGTCCGTTGGACGCGAGACTATCGGCTCAGGCTTGCCTGAACCTTGCTTTTTCATATCGCGGACTGCCGCCCTGCCCCGACACGGGCTCCAGCCTTGCGCAAGCATGCCGATCTAGATCCGGCGCTACTGAGTGGAACGACGTCAGGGCGCCGCGCGTGGGTGTTATTTTAGGCTTGCTGATCGCGATCGGCTGCGTCGGCGGCGGGTTCGCGGCGATGGGCGGGCACCTCGCCGTGATCTGGCAGCCCTTCGAGTTCGTCATCATCGGGGGCGCGGCGCTCGGCGCCTTCGTGGTCGCCAACCCGTTGAAGGTGGTCAAGGATACCGGCACCGCGATCGTGGACGCGGTCCTGTCCCGGGCCCCGAAGAAGGACGACTACCTCGCGCTGCTCGGCCTGCTGTTCGCGCTGACCCGGGAATTGCGGTCCAAGCCCCGCAACGAGGTCGAGCCGCATCTCGAGAATCCGGACGAATCCGAGATCTTCAAGGCCTACCCGAAGGTGATCCGCGACAAGGAATTGACCCTGTTCATCTGCGACTACGTGCGTCTCATCCTCATCGGCAACGCCCGACCCCACGAGATCGAGGCGCTGATGGAGGAGGAGATGATCACCCACCGGCGCGACAAGCTGAAGCCGTATGCCGCCCTGAGCGGCATCGCCGACGGGCTGCCGGCGCTCGGCATCGTGGCGGCGGTGCTGGGCATCGTGAAGGCGATGGGCGCGCTGGATCAGTCGCCGGCGCTCCTGGGCCACCTGATCGGCGCGGCCCTGGTCGGCACCTTCAGCGGCATCTTCATGTCCTACAGCGTGATCGCCCCCCTGGCGACCAAGGTGAAGACGGTCCGCGAATCGCAGGGGCGCGTCTACATCATCGTGAAGCAGACCCTGCTGGCCTACATGAACGGCGCCCTGCCGCAGATCGCCATCGAGCACGGCCGGAAGGCGATCTCCGCCGGCAACCGGCCGACGATCGACGAGGTCGAGAACGCCACGATCACGAACGGCTCGCGCGGCGAGGCCGGCATGCGCGAGGCCGCATGATGGCGGACCAGGACAAGCAACAGGTCACCAGCGACATCCGGGACCGGCTGCTCGACGCCGCGGGCCTCTCGCTCGACCGGCTGCCGATGCTGCACGTGATCCTGGACCGGGTGGCGACGTTCAGCGCCGAGCACCTGCGCCACTTCGCGGCGTCGCCGGTGTACTTCTCCCTGAGCAACGTCGAGAGCCAGCGCTTCGGGGACATCCTGGAGCCCTACGAGGCGAACGCCATCGCGGGCATCTTCCAGGCGCCCGAATGGGACAGCCACATCCTGGTCGGCTTCGACCGCGACTTCGTCTTCACCATGGTGGAGGTCCTGCTCGGGTCGGACGGCTCGGAGCCGCCCCTCGACGAGGAGCGCTCCTTCTCGGCCATCGAGATGCGGATCGCGCAGCGCATCTTCGACCAGATCGGCAAGGCCCTGCAGGCCGCCTTCGCCCTCGTGGCGGACACGCCGTTCAAGCTCGAGCGGACGGAGCTGCGCATGGATTTCGCGGTGATCGGCCGCCGGAACAACCAGGCCGTGGCCGCCAAGTTCGTCCTGCAGGCGCTCAACCGCGGCGGCGAGATGTTCATCGTCATCCCGCAATCCGTCCTCAACCCCATGCGCCAGAGCCTGGCCCGGATCCTGGTCGGCGAGAGCACGTCCCGCGATTCCCGCTGGACCCGGCAGATCGCCGGCGAGGTGCAGAAGACCCCGGTCACGCTCAAGGCGATCCTGGAGGAGAAGCCCCTGACCCTGGGCGAGATCGCAAGCCTCGAGGTCGGCCAGGTGATCGAGCTGCGGGCGACGCCGACGACCCGGGTCAAGCTCGAAGGCAACAACCGGGAATTGTTCTGGTGCGACGTCGGACAGCAGGATGGGACCATCGTGCTGCGCGTCGACCGGTTCATCGATCAGGATCAGGAGTTTATCGACGATGTTCTCTCTCGCTGAAGCCCTGCTCTTCGCCGCCCTGGTCGCGACGACGGGGTGCCTGGTGCCGATGTACATGCGGCTGAAGCGTCTGGATCGGTATCATGCGCAGTACCGGGACATGATCGACTGGAGCGCCTGCGCCATGGTCGGGGCGAGCAACGCCGTGCAGGCCTTCGCCCAGGAGGGACGGACCGTCCTGGAGGATCTGAGCAGCGAGATCGAGTTCGCGAAGGCGGCCCTGGCCGAGCTGAAGGCCGAGCGGCTCAAGCTGACATCCCCGGCGCAGCCCGTTGGCGTCGCCCACGAGCCCGCGGTCGGCAGCCTGTCCGGCGTCTGAGGCCGGCCGCCGGCC
>NZ_VRVD01000358.1:0-4809 GCF_008040015.1 Methylobacterium sp. WL18
GCGGCCGCCCTGCTGGTCCACCGGTTCGTCGAGCGGCCGCTGAGCCGCTGGGCGCGCGACCGCCTGGATCCCGGTGCCGCGCAAAACGGTGTGCGCCCCGTCCCAGCCCCGGTTCCCACCGGGCCTCGGGCGGATTAGCCTCGCGCACCGGAGGAGGATGCCGCGATGAAGACCTTGCTCGTACCCGTCGCGATGCACGACGGCCTGACCTCCGTGTTCGAGACCACGCGGCTCGCGGCGTCGCGCTTCGGCAGCCTGATTGAGGGCGTGTCCCTGCGCCCGGCGCTCGCCGAGTACGTCCCCGTCGACATGGTCGGCGGCATGACCTGGCTGCGCGACGAGGAGGCCGACCGCGCCGAGGCCGAGGAGGCCGGCGGCCGCTTCGTCGCCTTCATGGATGCGGCCGGGATCCCGCGGCACGCCCGCGACGGCCTGTGCATCCCCGAGAAAGTGGCGGATGCCGGGCCGCGCTACCGCTGGCGGCAGGACGTGCCCACCGGCGACGCGTTCCTGGGCCAATACGCCCGGCTGTTCTCGGCCACCGTGGTCGGACGCCCGGGGACCACCGACAACGCCCCGCGGATGACCACCTTCGAGACCGCGCTGTTCGAGGGCGGCCGGCCGATCCTGCTGGCGCCACCGGTCGCCCCGACGTCACTCGGCGAGGCGATCCTGATCGCCTGGAACGGCTCCACCGAGACCGCCCGGGCGGTGGCCTTCGCGATGCCGTTCCTGCGCCGGGCCGAGCGGGTGCTGGTGCTCAGCGTCGAGGGCGGCATGGTTCCGGGGCCGAGCGCACAGGACCTCGCCCAGGCGTTGGCATGCGAGGGCGTGGCGGCCTCGCACCGCTCTCTTCCGTCCGGCCGGCGCGCGCCGGGCGAGACCTTTTTGGCGGAAGCCAAGGCGTTTGGCTGCGATCTGCTGATCAAGGGCGCCTACACCCAGAGCCGCTTGCGCCAGATGATTTTCGGCGGCGTCACCAGCCACGTCCTGGCCCATGCCGACATGCCGGTGCTGCTGGCGCATTGACGGTGATCGGAACCGCCGCGCGCGCCTGGCGTTCGGCCACGGCAGCCGGATCAGGATCACCGTGACGACATTCGCGACTCGTTTCCTCCTCGCCGCCCTGATGATGGTCGCCGGTGCGACCGCCGTCCGGGCGCAGACGACCACCGTGCGGTTCCGCGGCATCGTAGACTGGGCCGAGGCCGACCGGATCCAGATCCGCCGGCCCGGCGGCAGCACGCTGACCCTGCGAATGAACCCCCGGACCCGCGTCTTCGCCGTGACTGAGGCGGCCCTGCGCAACATCAAGCCCGAGAGCTACGTCAGCGTTCTGGCTACGCCCGGCGCCGAGCCGGTTCGGGCCAAGGCCGTGACGCTGTATTCCCCCTCTGAGCGCGGCTTCGAGGCTGGGACCCAGCCTTGGGATACCGACCCGGGCGCGACCCTCACGGCGGGCTGGGTTGCCGACCTTCAGCGCGGGCGCCCGCTCCGGTTGACGTTGGGTTACGGCGGCGGCCAGGCGAGCTTTTCGGTGCCGGATGGGACCCCGGTCACCGCCATCGCTCCCGGTGAGAAGGCCCTGCTCGAACCGGGCGCGGCCGTCACCCTGTTCGCCCAGTCCGGGTCGGACGGGACCCTCTCTGTCGGCACGATCGCGGTGGGCCGTCAGGGGGCGGTGCCTTCCTTTTGACGATTGCGTTGCTGCGGCTGCGTTCTTGATCCGCGCATCGGGCAGGCGCGCCGCGGTCCAGGCTGCGCTACAGGTTCGAGTTATGACCGAGTCCGCCTTCGCCCTCGATCCGCGCCTGGCCGCCGACACCGTCGAGGTGGGTGACCTCGCTCTGTGCCGCGTGCTGCTGATGGACGATGCCCGGTTCCCCTGGCTGATCCTGGTGCCGCGCCGGCCGGACGTCTCCGAGACTACCGACCTGTCCGAGGCCGACGCCGCGGCGCTGTGGCGGGAGATCCGCATCGCCACCGGGGTGATGCAGGCGCTGTCGAAGCCCGATAAGGTCAATGTCGGGGCGCTGGGCAACGTCGTGGCGCAACTCCACGTCCACGTGGTCGGCCGGTTCCGCTCCGACCCGGCCTGGCCGGGCCCGGTTTGGGGTTTCGAAAGCCGAAAACCTTATCCGTTCCATGCCCGCGCCCAGCTGATCGAGCGCGCCGGCACCCTGTTCTCCGCGGCTTGAACCCGTATGACCGATCCCCGCGACACCCTCGGCTTCGTCCGCAACCGCCTCGACCGGCACTCGGCGGAGCAGCCCGAGGAGGCGGTGCCTCCGTTCGATGCACCGGACGCACGCCTCGTCGTGATCTGCGGCGACCGGATCGTGCTGCGCGGGTCTACCGCGCTGATCACCCCGGCCGAGGCGCCGGACCTGTCCGACACGCGCATCTTCCTGGGCCATCGGGACGGGCGGCCGGTCTTCGCCGCGTCGGCGCCGGCCGAGGCCGCGGAGGGTTTTGCCGCCGGCGGGACCCGCACCCTCGACCTGCGCGCCATCGCCACCGAATCCGCCGTCGAGGCCGAGGAACTGGGTCTGCTGGCGGTGGCCAAGTCGATGCTCGACTGGCACGCCCGACACGGCTTCTGCGCCAATTGCGGCACGGCCACCGCGGCGAAGGCCGGGGGTTTCCGCCGGGAATGCCCATCCTGCAACGCCCACCACTTCCCCCGGGTCGACCCGGTGGTGATCATGCTGGTGCGCCGGGGTGAGACCTGCCTGCTGGGGCGCGGCCCCCATTTCCGCCCCCACATGTATTCCTGCCTCGCCGGATTCCTGGAGCCCGGCGAGACCATCGAGGACGCGGTGCGCCGCGAAGTGTTCGAGGAGACGCGGATCCGCGTCGGCGCGGTCACATACCGGACCTCGCAGCCCTGGCCGTTCCCGTCCTCGCTGATGCTGGGCTGCGCCGCTGAGGCCCTCGACGGCGACATTGTCACCGACCCGAGCGAGTTGGAGGACGCCCGCTGGTTCGACCGCGCCGCGGTCGCCGCCATGCTGGCCGGCACCCACCCCGAGGGCATCCAGTCCCCGCCGCCCATGGCGATCGCCAACTACCTGATGCGGGCGTTCGTGGCCGGCGAAACCTGAGCCGTCCGTGCAGTTCTAGCTCTGCGGATAGGCGGTGACGAAGTCGCCGTCGCCCGTTTCCTGATGGCGCAACACTGACAGGACGTTGCGGCTCGTGCCATCCGGCATCGGCATGCGGCCCTCGACGGCGAGCTGAGCGCCGGAGCGTCCGTGCCGGATACTGACGACCGGGTTCGTGGCGACACGTTCAAGCAGGGCGTCGGCCAGTGCCTTCGGATCGTCCGGGCGGAAGCCGGGCGCACTGAAGAATGTGGCTTTGGATCCACCGTCCGGATGCGCCAGATCGAGCAGGTAGTGGACGATCTTCTCGTGCGGAACGAGCACGTTCCTGAAGGGAACACGGGAGCCGATCAAAAGATCGGTTCCGCCGTGACTCGGAACTGGTCCGGTTTGAACGTGATGAGGGCCGCGAAGGGTTTGGTGAACTCGACTTCGTAGGCCGCCCCCCGCGCCCAGGTCCCGACGATCGTGCCCTCGCTTCCGGCTGGCAGGATGTGCCCGTCCTCAGTCTCGTGATGATCGACAAGCGCGATCCAGCTCAGCTCGCGGATCGCGGCACTTTGCCCCAAAGCTCGGCCGTAGAAGGTCGAGTCAAATGACATGCGATTATTCTACCGCGGATCACGCCGGCCAGCAAAAGCTATGGGCGTGATTGCTTCGGCATTGCCAATGCTGGATCGTGACTCCACCCCCGGCTGAGTCATCGTTTCTGCGCCGTCCGGTACACGTCGTCCCGGCTGCGCTTGCCGACAGCGATCACGGTCACCGTGATCGCTGCATCGCTGACTCGGTAAACCAAGCGATAGCCGGCGGCGCGCAGCTTGATCTTGTAGCAATCCTTCAGTTCTGCGCCGTGCAGCCTGTCCGCCGGGACATGGGGTGTCTCCAACCGCTCAGCGAGCTTGGCCTTGAACTGCTGGCGGATGGTGTCGCCGAGCTTGCGCCATTCCTTCAGAGCGGAGGGAAGGAATTGCAGCTCATAGCTCATCCAGCGCGACTTTCACCGGCACCTCGCCGGATCGCGCCCGGATCAAAGTAGCCAGCTCGGCGTCGTCGATCAGCTCCATCATCGCCTCGTAGGCGGCCGGAGGGACCATGTAGGCCATGACCCGGTTGTGGTTGAGGATCGCGACCGTCTCGCCCTGCGCCTCACTCAACACGCCGGCGGGACTCTTCTTCAGATCCGACACGCTCACGGCTACGTTCGCCAGCACGGCCTGCATCTCAAGCTCCGAAGGATTCCGTTCTGCCTCCGAAATTCGATACCGGATTCGGTACTGCATTTCGACTCGCCAAACGCCACCCCTCGGGCTCAGATCGCCACCCGCACCGGCGCCGCCTCGTCCGGCACCGCCGCCCGTGTCTCCGAGAATGCCTCGCCCACCATCAGCAGCGCCGGTCCGTCGAGGCCGGCGGCTTCGACATGGTCGGCGAGGTCGGCGGCGGTGCCGCGCAGCGACGCTTGATTCGGGCGGCTGACGTTGAACACCAGCAGCGCCGGGGTCGCGGGTGCCAGCCCTTCCTCCACCGCCCGGGCGAGCAGCGCCCGCAAGGTGCGCTTGGGCATGTAGACCACGGTGGTCACGCTCGGATCGGCGAGCGCGCCCCAGTTCAGGTCGTCCGGAAGGGCGCCGCGGCGGTCGTGGCCGGTGACGAATTGCAGGCGGCGGGCGGCGTCGCGGTGGGTCAGCGACAGGCCCAGCGC
>NZ_VRVD01000359.1:0-4809 GCF_008040015.1 Methylobacterium sp. WL18
GCCCTGCCCCGTCGCGGCCTGCGCCAGGGTCTCGCGAATCTGGCCGCAGCCGAGCGCCAGGGCATTCATCAGGCTCGTGGTCGTGCTCGATCCGCCGGAGATGCCGGCCGCCGGCAGCGCCGTGTCGCCGAGCCGGACGGTTACCCGCTCCACCGGCACGCCGAGGCCCTCGGCCGCGCCCATGGCGAGCAGCGTGGTGATGCCGTTGCCGATCTCGTGATGGGCGCAGGCGACCTCCGCGGTCCCGTCCGGACCCAGCCGCACCCGCAGGGTCGCGGCCGCGATCTTCACCGGCCGCACCGAGGCCGCGCAGCCCAACCCCACCCGCCAAGCTCCATCACGCATCGTCCCCGGATGCGGCGCCCGCCGCGCCCAGCCGAAGGCCTGCGCGCCGGCGTCGAAGCAGGCCATCAGCGGCCGGGTCGAGAACGGCTTGCCGGAGACGGGATCGATTGCGGTGTCGTTGAGCCGCCGCAGGACGATCGGATCCATGTCCAGCGCCACCGCCATCTCGTCGACGGCGCTCTCCAAGGCGAACAGGAACGGCACCTCCGGGGGCGCCCGCATCGGCCCCGGGGTGTTGCGGTCGACCCGCACCGCCCGCTCCTCGGTCCGGATCGCCGGACAGGCGTAGAGGCTGGCGGTGACCTCGGCACCCTCCATGACGAACGGGTCGAACCGCGACGTGACCGTCTCGGCCTCGTGCACCAGGGCGGTGAACCGGCCGTCACGGTCGGCCCCGAGCCGGATGGCGTGGCGCGATTCCGGCCGGTAATTGGCGATGGTGAAGCCTTGCCGCCGGGTCGGGACCAGCGAGACCGGCCGACCGAGGCGCCGGGCCGCCAGCGCGACCAGAGCCGTGTGCTGCGACAGCGCGAATTTCGAGCCGAAATGGCCGCCGATCAGCCCGGACACGACCCGCACTTGCGCGGGGTCGAGGCCGAGCTGCACCGCGAGCCCGTGCTGCGCGGCGCCGACATAGCGGGTCGGCTCGTGCACGGTGAGCCGGTCGCCGTCCCAGGCGGCCCGGGTGGTGAACAGCTCGATCGGGTTGTGGTGCTGGATCGGGGTCTCGTAGCGCGCCGCGACCCGGATCGCGGCGTCGCGCCATCCGGCCTCGGCGTCGCCCCGGACGATGTCCTCGTGCTGTGCCTTGAGGTCCGCCAGCCGGACGGTCTCGGCCCCGGGCGCGTCGAAACCGCCGGCGGCGGGCTCCTCCGCGTAGGAGACCCGGACCGCGCCGGCGGCCTCCTCGGCCGCTTCCTGGGTCTCGGCCACCACCAGGGCCACGATCTGGCCGGCATAGGCGACCGCGTCGGAATTCAGCGGCCGGTGCGAGCTGTTGGCGTAGCCGCCGGCCATCAGGTGCTTCACCGGCGCCACCGCCCCGGCGAACTCCCGGTGGGTGAAGATCCCCAGCACCCCCGGCACCCGCTGGGCGGCGCCGAGGTCGAACCCGGTGATCCGGCCCCGGGCGACGGTGCTGGTGACCAGGGCGGCGTGGGCCGTCGTCTCCGAGCCGGGCCGGTCGGAGGCGTAGAGCGCCCGGCCGGTGACCTTGTCGGGGCCTTCGACCCGGGTATGGGCCGTCCCGAGGATTTTTTGGGAGTCCCGCGTGCCTGATTCCATGTTCGCGCTCCCGGTCCGCGGTCTCGTCCGGGGGCAATGGCCGAAGCGGCTGCGCGGCTCCGCGTGCGGGCGGCGGGGCGACACCATGCAGCGGCGGGGCAGCGCATGTGCAGCCCCGTCGCTTCGGATGGTGACCCTACGGGATCAGTCGACCACCTTCCCGTCCGGGCCGACCTTGACCGTCTGCTCCTTGTCGGCGCCGGCCACCTTGATCTCGTACTGCACCGCCTTGCCGTCCTTCTCGACTTCGGCCTCGTAGGCCTTGCCGCCGCCGGCCTTCTGCTCGGCGATGGCGAGCGCGTCCTTGAGCGAGGTCTTGGCGTTCTGGAAGTCGGCGGGCTTCAGCCGGGTGAAGTAGCGCTCGATCGGCTGGTTCTCGGTCTTGTACAGGGCGCCGCTATCGGCGTTGATGCCGTATTCCACCAGCTTGCCGCTCGGGTAGACGACCTTGATGGCGTAATGCGCCGGGTTCTTGCTGTCGGCCTTCTCGAAATCGGCGTCGATGGCGCGGCCGCCCTTCTCGTCGCCCTGCGCCTGGGCGGTGGTCAGCGCCTGGGCGAGGCCCACCTTGGCGACCTTGGCCACCTGCCACTCCTTCAGGTTGCTGTCGGTTTGGGTCGCAGTCTGGGCCAGGGCGAAGCTCGTCGAGAGCGCGAGCAGGCCGGCCGCGGTGGCGAAGCGTTTGATCATGGCGGGTTTCCCTTTGCGGGTTCGGTTGTGGGACCGAGAAACGCCGAGGCCCGAAAGGGGTTTCCGCCCCTGGGAAAAAACGCACCGCTTGATCGAAGCGCCGCAGATCCCTAGCACCGCTCCCAACCGCGACATGGCCGGAGGTGATTGGCCGGAGGCGACTGGCCAGCGGATTGCGTCGCCCCGCCCGGAATGCGCAACAGCGAAGGAAGCCAGCCCGTGCTCCAGCAGATCGGCGAGATCGACCCGCCCCAGCGGCTCCTGATGGGGCCGGGGCCCGTCAATGCCCATCCGCGCGTCCTGCGCGCCATGTCGGCCGACCTGCTCGGGCAGTTCGACCCCGAGATGACCGCCTACATGAACGAGGTGATGGCGCTCTACCGCCCGATCTTCGGCACCGAGAACCGCTGGACCTTCCTCGTCGACGGCACGGCGCGGGCCGGGATCGAGGCGGCCCTGGTGAGTCTGGTCGCCCCCGGCGAGCGGGTGCTGGTGGTCAATTTCGGCCGGTTCGGGCTGCTGCTCACCGAGATCCTGGAGCGGGTCGGCGCCGTGGTCGAGACCGTGGACGCGCCCTGGGGCGAGGTCGTGCCCCTGGAGGCGATCGCCGCCGCGGTCGAGCGCTTCGGCCCGAAGGTCGTGGCGACCGTGCACGGCGACACCTCCACCACCATGGCCCAGCCCCTCGACGGGCTCGGCGACCTCTGCCGCCGGGCCGGCGCCCTCTCCTATGTCGACGCCACCGCGACCATCGGGGGCATGGAGATCGCCGCCGACCGCTGGGGCGTCGACGTGGTGACCGGCGGCCTGCAGAAATGCCTCGGCGGCCCCTCGGGCTCGTCGCCCATCACCGTCTCGCCTGCGGCGGCCGAGCGGATCTTCTCCCGGCGCCACGTCGAGCACGGCATCCGCCGGGACGACATCGACGACGGCTTGGGGGTCCGGATCGGTTCGAACTACTTCGACCTCGCCATGATCATGGATTACTGGTCGGAGAAGCGCCTGAACCACCACACCGAGGCGACCACGATGCTGTATGGCGCGCGCGAATGCGCCCGGGTCCTGCTGGGCGAGGGGCTGGAGGCCTGCTTCCGCCGGCATGCGGCCGCCGGACGTGCGGTCGCGGCCGGCATCCGGGCGATGGGGCTCACCGTGTTCGGCGACGACCGCTACCGGATGACCAACGTCACCGCGCTGTACATCCCGGACGGGGTCGACGGCGAGGCGGTGCGGCGCCGGATGCGGGAGGATTTCGAGATCGAGATCGGCACCGCCTTCGGGCCCCTGGCCGGCAAGGTCTGGCGGATCGGCGCGATGGGCTACAACGCCCGCAAGCACAAGGTGCTGATCACCCTGGGCGCCCTGGAGGCTGTCCTGCGTGCGGAAGGCTTCTCCGTCCCGCCGGGCGCCGGCGTCGCGGCGGCCCTGGCGGCCTGGAACGCGAGTCCGGCCGCCTGATCGCAGTGCGTCCCGGGATCGACCGGGCGGGCCGCGGGAGCGTATGGCTGGCCCGAGGCGTCGCCCGCCATGCGGACGGTGCGGCGGCCTGATCCCGGGAGTGCCCATGAACGCGAACGAGCCGGAACCGCTGGACGACTTCACCCGCGTGCACGCGAAGCTCTCCGCGCTGGAGATCGTCCTGGGCGTCCTGATCGGGCGCCTGTCCGAGGAGAACCCGGAGATCCGCGAGGACGTGAAGCGCGACGTCGCCGCGATCCTGTCCGACATGCCGATCGAGGGGCCGAGCGAGGAACTGATCGTCACCGAGGTGCGCCGGGCCGCCGAACTCCTGACCAGCGTCTCGATCGGTTAGAGTCGCGCTCCGGATGGGGGTTGCCGGCGTCCGGGATGAGGCGATGCGCCCGTGTCCTCTCAGCGGGGCGGCATCCGCAGCGCCCCGTCCAGGCGGATCGTCTCGCCGTTCAGCATCGGGTTCTCGCAGATGTGCCGGACGAGGTCGGCATATTCCGACGGACGGCCGAGCCGGGGCGGGAACGGCACGCGCTGGCCGAGCGCGTCCTGCACCTCCTGCGGCATCCCCGCCATCATGGGCGTCTCGAAGATCCCCGGCGCGATGGTGACGACCCGGATGCCGTGGCGCGCCAGCTCCCGGGCGATCGGCAGGGTCATCGAGACCACGCCGCCCTTCGAGGCCGCATAGGCCGCCTGCCCGATCTGGCCGTCGAAGGCCGCGACCGAGGCGGTGTTGACGATCACGCCCCGGGCGCCCTCCGCGTCGGGCGCCTCCTTGGCGATCGCCGTGGCGGCCAGCCGGATCATGTTGAACGTGCCGACCAGGTTGACCGTCACCGCCCGGGTGAAGCTGTCCAGCCGGTGCGGGCCGTCGCGGCCGACGACCTTCTCGCCCGGTGCGATCCCGGCGCAGTTGACGAGCCCGTGCAGGTGCCCGAACGCGTCCAAAGCCGCCTGGACCGCTGCCTGCCCGTCCGCCTCGCTGGTGACGTCGGTGGCCGCGAAGCGCGCCCGCGC
>NZ_VRVD01000035.1:0-19725 GCF_008040015.1 Methylobacterium sp. WL18
GGCGACGGGCGAGACCGACGCGTCCGGCGGGATCCAGGACGGCCTGCAGGCCCTGCTGCAGCAGGTTACGAAGGCGATCGCCGCCTATACCGCAGCCGGGCCGGTCGGCCTCGCGGCCTCCGCCCTCTCGACCTCATCGAAGACCTGATCGGACGCACTTCACCCTCCGCGACGGACCAGGCCGGGATCGCAGGCCGAAGGCGACGCAAGCACCGCCCCGAAGCGGCGGCTCGCCAATACGCCTTTCCGGGAGGTTCGATACGGCTTGGCGGCAGCGGGGATGCGGCATCCGGGACGATGAACTAGGTTTAGGGCATCGTCGGCCGTCCCGGAGATTGCCATGCCCCTCACCGTTCCCGTCATCCTCGGCAGCGTCCGAACCGACCGCATCGGCATCCGGGCGGCTCGGTTCCTGATCGCCCGGCTCGAAGCGCGCGGCCACAATGCCCCGCTGATCGACCCCGCCGAACTCAAGCTCCCGCTGCTCGACCGGATGTACAAGGAATATCCGGCCGGCACCGCCCCGGAGCCGTTGGAGCGTCTCGCGACACTGTATCGCCAAGCGGACGCCTTCCTGGTGGTTTCGGCCGAGTACAATCACGGTGTTCCGCCGGCTCTTTCGAACACTCTCGACCACTTCCTCGAAGAGTATTACTGGCGGCCATCGGCGATCTGCTGCTATTCGGCCGGCCAGTTCGGCGGGGTCCGCGCTGCGATGCCGCTCCGCGCGATGCTCGCCGAGTTGGGCATGCCGAGCATTCCGTCGTTGCTGCCGATCCCGCGCCTGCAGAAGGTGCTCGGCGAGGATGGCACGCCGGCGGATGACTGGATCGAGAAGGCGGCCGGTCGGTTCCTCGACGAACTGGCGTGGTATGCCGAGGCCCTGCACGAGCGACGTCTGCGCGGGACCCCTTACTGAACCTCCATCGCGCAGTCCTCAGCCGTCGACGAAGGTCTTTCCACCTGGGCAAGTCTGAGGATCCGGCCCGAACAGAGGCTGCCTGCTTCGGCCGCGAACCGGTCATCTCTGCAGGCTCGCATCGAACCGGGAGGCGGACCGAACAGGCCTGGCGACGATGCCATCGGCACGCGTTCACATTGACCTTTCGCGGGGCGAATGCGCCTATCACCCAAAGATCTGAAGGCAGACCCCTTCGCGAAAGCTGGATTTTCTGTCTTTCATGACGAGAATATCTTTCGATCTATAGTCTATACGTCCGCGCTGAAGCGATCGCGTCCCGCACTGATCGACTCTTGAAATGAGGAACTGTATTGCGCTGTTGCAAAAAGGTGGCTGCGCGGTCGGGGGAAGTGTGAGATCTTCTTTCCGTTCCCAGTCGCGGACCCGGCCCAATGAAACTCGACGAGAGGGCGCTCCTTCAGGAGCGCGTGCGAACGCTTGTCCTGCGTCATGCCCTCGAGGCGGCGCTCGACCGTCTGGCGGCGGCTACCCGCGAGGCTGGAAAAGAGGCGACGGCCGAATTCCAGAGCCTGGAACAGTCGCTGCTCTCGGCGGCCCGCAGCCTCGCGGATCGTGCCAGCGCCCAGAAGCTGGCCGTGCTGGTCGCTGTCGAGGATGCCAGCGCGACGGTGCGGAGTGCCTTCGACAACGCCCATAGCCGCCTGGACACCCGTCGGACGGACGTGCTCTCCGCAGCCGTCCCCCTGAACGCGGTCGTGGCGTAAGCAGAACCGCGCAAACACCGCTCGGGACGCCCGCCCGCGGCTGGATGTCGGAGAGGACGGGCGCTGTGGTGCGGCGCGCCCGCCCTGGATCGCTCGCGCCCGCGGGGCTCGACTTACCGGCGGACGATCACTGCTTGGCGCGGTTGATGATCGCCCAGAGCGCGTGAGCCACGGGCTCGGACACGGTGCGGCGGTACTTGCGGTGAACGAGCTGGCCGTTGTGGAACACGTCCTGCTCGACGTAGAGCCGCTCGCCATCCCACCGGACGATGTTGTCGGATTCGATGGTCTCCTCGACGCCGAGATCCCCACGCAGGATCGTGTTGCCAGTCTGGGTCAGCATACGCGCGTCCTCGTTCACGCTGTTGGTTCGGCGCAGGGGAGCATCGTCGCGGCGCGCGCGGCGAAGCCCCCGCATGGGGCTACCATAGGAGGGCACCGCGATACGCGCCAGCGATGCCGCCGACGCAAACGGATGACCGTAACCGCGGGGACGAGCGTCGCGCCCGGGAAGCGGCCGAGCACGCCGATGATCGTGTGCCGGTCGGAGATGCCGCATGTGCGCTTCGGCACGCCGGATCGGGCGGTTGAGTGCGATGCTTCTGGCACGCGTCAGGGCTGCACTCAGGTCTCTGCCTGAGTCGTCAACGTCGCGACGGAGGCGCCCATGTTCGCTCGCCCGCTCCGATACGTCGCCCCGGCGCTCGCAGGGCTCAGCCTGATCGCTCTGCGGCTCGCCAGCCCGTTCCTGACCCCGGCTCCGCCGCCCGGCGCCGCCGAGGACCGGCGGGTCGTGTTCCGGCACTACCTCTAACGCATCGACACGGCGGGAGCCGGTCGCGGCCTCAGCCGCGCCGGTCCAGCACCACGCGCGGCACCGTGCAGGCGGGCAACGCCGAGGGGCCGAGGACGATATCGCCCTGCTGCGGGTTGTTGACCGTGAAGGGGGCGGTCTCCTGCGTCCCGAAGAAGCCCCGGCCGAGCTGCGTCGCGAAGAACTCGTCGCTGCCGAACCGGATGAAGCAGCGATCGAGCACGGCCTCGTAATCGAAGGTCGCCTGGGTGACCGGGCTGCCCCCGGCCTCCGGAAGCCCGCAATACGCCGAGATCGCGATCTGGCCGGGCCGCGACAGCCGCACCGGCAGGGACCGGCCCGGCAGCAGGGTCGCGGGCGGTCCGCCGTCCTGGCGGGCGACCAGCACGTAGGTCGAGCGGTTGTAGATCCGGCGCAGGCAATCCGCGGACGCATCGGAGACGGTCAGCACCATCCCGACCAGACCGAGCGCGACGCCGGCCAATCCGCATCCAATACGCTTCGTCACCGCACATCCTCCGCCGATCGGCCGATCCATCAGCAACGCGGCCGGCGGTGACTTGAACAACGCCCGGCATCGCCGCGCAAGGCGAACGCGGCAACAGCCGCCGCGTTCGATGCGGCCGGGGCGAAATCGGCTTGGGTTCAGCGGCGCTCGTAGAGCAGGCGCGCCCGGATCGTGCCCGGGATGGCGCGAATCTCGGTGAGCAGCGTCTCGGCGTCGGCGTTGGTGGCGTCGGTCTCCAGCACCACGTAACCGACCTCGCCGTCGGTCTGGTAGAACTGCGCCGCGATGTTCACGTGGCTGCGGGAGAACACGTCGTTCAGGCGCCCGAGCATGCCCGGCAGGTTGCGCTGGACGTGGATGAAGCGGGTCCCGGTCGGACGGGCCGGAAGCTGGACCTGCGGGAAGTTCACCGCCCCCACCGTCGAACCGATATCGGAATAGTCGATGAGCTTGCGGGCGACCTCGGCGCCGATGCGCTCTTGAGCCTCCTCGGTCGAGCCGCCGATATGGGGCGTGAGGATCACGTTCTCGATGCCCTGGAGCGGGCTCTCGAAGGCTTCCGCATTGGAGCCGGGCTCCACCGGGAACACGTCGATGGCCGCACCCTTGAGATGGCCGTCGCGCAGGGACGCCGCCAGGGCGTCCAAATCGACCACGGTGCCGCGGGCGTTGTTGATCAGGAAGGCGCCCGGCTTCATCGCCCGGATCTCGGCCGCGCCGATCATGTTGGCGGTCGCCTCCGTCTCGGGCACGTGGAGCGAGACCACGTCGCACTGGCCGAGCAGGTCGTGCAGGGTCTTGGTCGGCTCGGTGTTGCCGTGGCGCAGCTTGTCGGTGTGGTCGTAGAACAGCACCCGCATGCCCATGGCCTCGGCGAGCGTCGAGAGCTGGGTGCCGATATTGCCGTAGCCGACGATGCCCAGCGTCTTGCCGCGCACCTCCAGGGAGCCCGCCGCCGACTTGTCCCAGCGGCCGGCATGGGCGCCGACCGAGCGCGGCACGATCCGGCGTAGCAGCATCACGATCTCGCCGATCGTCAGCTCCGCCACCGAGCGGGTGTTGGAGAACGGCGCGTTGAACACCGGGATGCCGCGATGGCGCGCGGCCTCCAGGTCGACCTGGTTGGTCCCCACCGAGAAGCAGCCCACCGCCAGCAGCCGGTCCGCGGCCTCGAAGGCCGCCCCGTCGACCTGCGTGCGCGAGCGGATGCCCACCATGTGCACGCCCTGGAGCGCCTGGTGCAGAGCCTCGCGGTCCAGCGCCTTCGGCAGCCGGGTGAGGTTGGTGTAGCCGGCCGCCTGCATCAGCGCGACGGCGCTGTCGTTGATGCCTTCGAGCAGCAGGATTCGGATCTTGTCCTTGGGCAGGGAGAGCTTGTCGAGCGTCATAGGCGTCGTTCGTCCGGCGGCGGGACGGTCGCGCGCCGCAGCGCCGGGGCCGATCCGCAGATCTGAATCGCGCGCAGCGTTACGGTCCTGCCCTGTGCGATGCAACATGGTGCCGGGCACGGCAGGTCTGCACCGCGGATGTGCATCCGGCGCGGACCACCCGGGTGGGCGGCATCGCGTGCCGCATATTCGAGCACTGTCGATGGACGACAACAGTCAAGCGAACGGAACCACTGACAACCTGGAGTATTATAAGTCCCATTATTGCATGCTCCGCCCTACAGCTCGGCTCCGCGTCGGCTTCGTCCACGGTTTCTCGCTATGCACGTCCGCACCGGCTTCACCATCGCGTTCGACACCTTCGGCCCGACGCCGATGAACCTGCTCCTGAACGTACGCCCGGAGCGGCGAGGCGACCTCGTCACCCCCGAGGTGATCACCTTCGATCCACCGGTTGCCGCGCGGCAGCATGTGGACGCCTTCGGCAATGTCTGCACCCGCATCGTCGCCCCCGGTGGGCGGATCACCATGGCGGCCGACTTCACCATCGCGGACACCGGATTGGCCGATACCCAGGCGCCCGAGGCCCGGCAGATCCCCGTGCAGGACCTGCCGGACGACGTGCTGATGTACCTGCTCGGCTCGCGCTACTGCGACACCGACAAGCTGTCGGGCATTGCATGGTCGCTGTTCGGCTCCACGCCGGAGGGCTGGGCGCGGGTCCAGGCGATCGTCGACTTCGCCCACACGCGCCTGCGGTTCGACTACCAGCAGGCCGACGCGACGCGCACGGCCTACGACGGCTACACGCAACAGGTCGGCGTCTGCCGGGACTTCGCCCATCTGGCGATCGCCCTGTGCCGGTGCATGAACATCCCGGCCCGCTACGCCACCGGCTACCTCGGCGACATCGGCGTCCCGAAGGACCCGGCGCCGATGGATTTCTCGGCGTGGTTCGAGGTCTATCTCGAAGGCCCCGAGGGCGGCCGCTGGTACACGTTCGACGCCCGGCACAACCAGCCGCGGATCGCCCGGATCGTGATGGCCCGGGGCCGCGACGCCACCGACTGCGCGCTGACCACCAGTTTCGGGACGGCCTATCTGGTTCGGTTCGACGTCCATACCGACGACGTCGAGGAGACCCGGGCGATGCTGGCGCGGGCGGCCTGACCGGAGCCGCCCCGAGCGGGAAATCCCGCTCGGTTGAAGTCGTTAAGCCGATGCTGTATGGAGCGCGCGTCCTCCCGGATTCCGCTTCGCGCGCGCTCATTTTCCGAGCGCCCGCCGCGTCGCCGGCTGGACCGCCCTCGTCATCCGTATCGACGCGTCGGCAAGCCGGATCCCGCGGGACCGGCCGCCTCTCCCTCAGGGTTTCGGGAGGGGCCGCGGCGAACCGGGGGTGCGTGCAACGCGAGCCGCCGACGCAAAGGGCCTCCGATGGGGGCCGTTCAGGAGAGAGAATGACCGCAGGTACCGCTCTGGGGCGTGGCCCGAGCCGCGATGATTTCGCCGCCCTCCTCGAGGAGAGCTTCCTCGAGCACGAGATCACCGAAGGGTCCGTCGTCAAGGGTCGCGTCGTCGCGATCGAGAAGGACGTGGCCGTCATCGACATCGGCGCCAAGACGGAAGGCCGTGTCGCACTCAAGGAATTCACCGGCCCCGGCCGGGAAGGCGAGCTGAAGGTCGGCGACGAGGTCGAGGTTTACGTCGACCGGATCGAGAACGCCCTCGGCGAAGCCGTGATCTCGCGCGACAAGGCGCGCCGCGAGGAGAGCTGGGTCAAGCTCGAGAAGTCGTTCGAGAACAACGACCGCGTCACCGGCACGATCTTCAACCAGGTCAAGGGCGGCTACACCGTCGACCTCGACGGCGCCGTGGCGTTCCTGCCGCGCTCGCAGGTCGACATCCGTCCGGTCCGCGACGTCACCCCGCTGCTCGGCACCCCGCAGCCGTTCCAGATCCTCAAGATGGATCGCCGCCGCGGCAACATCGTCGTGTCGCGCCGCACCGTGCTCGAAGAGAGCCGCGCCGAGCAGCGCTCGGAGCTGGTGGCCAACCTCGAAGAGGGTCAGGTCATCGACGGCGTCGTCAAGAACATCACCGAGTACGGCGCCTTCGTCGATCTGGGTGGCATCGACGGCCTGCTGCACGTCACCGACATGGCGTGGCGCCGCGTGAACCATCCGTCCGAGGTCGTGACCATCGGCCAGACGGTCAAGGTCAAGATCATCAAGATCAACCACGAGACGCACCGCATCTCGCTCGGCATCAAGCAGCTGCTCGCCGATCCGTGGGAGGGCATCGCCGCCCGCTACCCGGAGGGCGCCAAGCTCAAGGGCCGCGTGACCAACATCACCGATTACGGCGCCTTCGTGGAGCTGGAGCCGGGGATCGAGGGCCTGATCCACGTCTCCGAGATGAGCTGGACCAAGAAGAACGTCCATCCGGGCAAGATCGTCTCCACCTCTCAGGAGGTCGAGGTTCAGATCCTGGAAGTCGATCCGGTCAAGCGCCGCATCTCCTTGGGCCTCAAGCAGACCCTGCAGAACCCCTGGGAGGCGTTCTCCGAGAAGCACCCGGTCGGCTCCGAGGTCGAGGGCGAGGTCAAGAACAAGACCGAGTTCGGCCTGTTCATCGGCCTCGAGGGCGATGTCGACGGCATGGTCCACCTGTCGGATCTCGACTGGAACCGTCCCGGCGAGCAGGTCATCGAGGAGTTCAAGAAGGGCGACATGGTCCGCGCCCAGGTTCTCGACGTCGACGTCGAGAAGGAGCGGATCTCGCTGGGCGTGAAGCAGCTCGGCGGTGACCCCTTCGCCGAGGCCGGCGAGATCAAGAAGGGTCAGATCGTCACCTGCGAAGTCGTCGAGGTGAAGGATTCGGGCGTCGAGGTGAAGATCGTCGACACCGACATGACCACCTTCGTCCGCCGCGCCGAACTTGCCCGCGACCGCGGCGACCAGCGCCCCGAGCGTTTCGCCGCCGGCGAGAAGTTCGATGCCCGGGTCGTGCAGTTCGACCGCAAGGCCCACCGCGTCCAGGTGTCGATCAAGGCCCTGGAAGTGGCCGAGGAGAAGGAGGCGATGGCCCAGTTCGGCTCCGCCGATTCCGGCGCCTCGCTGGGCGACATCCTCGGCGCGGCCTTCAAGAAGGCCCGCACCGACGACGAGTGAGACCCGATGGTTTCGCCGCCCGGTTCAGCCGGGCGGCGGCTTCGGATCGATAAAAAAGCCTGCGCGGGACACCAGTCCCGCGCAGGCTTTTTCATGCCGTCTCCGGCGGCGAAGTCGTCATCCTGCTGATCGGCATGGCTCAAAGGCCGCTGGATCGCGCGACGTGATTGCATGATGATGGAATGCAATCATTACCGTCCGGCGTCGGGGGTTGGGTCGATGCCGTCCATCACGATCCGCAATGTTCCCGACGCGGTGCATCGCGCCCTGCGTGCGCGGGCCGCATTGAACGGTCGCAGCACCGAGGCTGAAATCCGCAGCATCTTCGAACAGGCCGCGAAGCCCGAGGGCCGCCTGAAGCTCGGATCGCTGCTGGCGTCCATCGCGCGCGACGCCGGCGGGATGACCGAAGCCGAAGCGGAGCACCTCAAAGCGATGCGCGATCAGGCACCGGCCGAGCCGATGCGCTTCGAATGATCGTCCTCGACACTACCGTGATATCCGAGCCTTGGAAGGCCGAGCCGGATCCCACAGTGGTCGCCTGGATCGATACGCAAATGGTCGAAACGCTCTACCTGTCCACGATCACCGTGGCTGAGCTGCATTTCGGCTTGGCGACGATGCCGGACGGAAAGCGGCGCAGGATCTATCAGGATCGTCTGGAACGCGAGGTCCTGCCCGCCTTCTCGGGACGGATCCTGTCCTTCGATCTGCGCGCCACCCAGGCCTATGCGGACCTGATGGCGCGGGCGAGGGCGGCCGCCAGAGCCATTGCCGGGCGAACGGCTACATCGCTGCCACCGCCGCCGCGCACGGCATGATGGTCGCGACCCGCGACATCGGTCCGTTCGAGGCGGCCGGCCTGACCGTCATCAACCCTTGGAATGAGATGCCGTGAGGCGAAGGCGCCGACACTTTGGAAGACGCGTCATGCCCGCACGGTTTGCTCAATCGCCCGACGGCCCGGCTTGAGGGTCTGCAGGGTGCCACCGCATTTTCTTCGCGTGGCCCATATCCAGGTCCGCGGAAAATGCTCTAGAACACCGGCCTCGGGCGGCTCCGGCCGCGCGAGGCAAAGGAAACCAAGGACTTGCCCGGCGCGGGACCTCGCCCCCGCACCCCGTCACGGGGCCGATCCGGGGAGGCGAAGGGAAGCGACCGCATGGCAGCCGACGCCGAACTGCTGATCGACCGCCGGCGCCTGCGCCGCAGATTGTCCCTGTGGCGGGTGCTCGGGATCGGCGGCCTGATCGTGGCGGTGGGCGCCGTCGGCTACCGGGTCCGGACCGGCCCCGACGGCGCCTTCGCGGTCCGCCCGCAGATCGCCCGCATCTCGGTCTCGGGCTTCATCGCCGGCAGCGAGTCGACCGCCAAGCTGATGAAGCGGGTCGGCGAGTCCGACGCCGTGAAGGGCGTGATCGTCTCGATCAACTCGCCAGGCGGCACCACCACGGGTTCGGAGGAGATCTTCCGCAACCTGCGCGCGCTCGCCGCCAAGAAGCCGATGGTCGCCTTCGTGGACGGCACCGCCGCCTCGGGGGCCTACATCACCGCCATCGCGGCCGACCACATCGTCGCGCGCGAAACCAGCCTGGTCGGCTCCATCGGCGTGCTGTTCCAGTATCCGGACCTTTCGGGCCTGCTCGACAAGGTCGGGGTCAAGGTCGAGTCGGTGAAATCCTCGCCGCTCAAGGCCGAGCCGTCGGGCTTCACGCCGACCACCCCGGAAGCGCGCGCCGCCCTGGCCGCCGTAGTCGGCGACACCTACGCCTGGTTCAAGGGCCTGGTCGCCGAGCGCCGGGGCATGGACCCCGGCCAGCTCGCCGTGGTCTCGGACGGGCGGGTCTTCAGCGGGCGCCAGAGCGTGCCCCTGAAGCTGGTGGACGAGCTGGGCGGCGAGCGTCAGGCCGTCGTCTGGCTCGAGAACGACAAGGGCGTCCCGAAGGACCTGCCGATCAAGGATTGGAAGCCCAGCAAGGAGAGCGACTTCTCCCTTTGGTCGGCTGCCGGGGTCGGCGCGGACCTGCTCGGCCTCGACGGGCTCGCGGGGCGGCTCCGCGCCGTCGGCGCCCAGGCCGAGACCGCCGGCGGCGGCCTTCTGGTCCTGTGGCGCCCGGAGCCCTGAGCGCCACAGGACGAAGAAGTCCAGTCGCCCGCCCCGATCCCCCGAGAAGACCAGACGCCATGATCAAGTCGGAGCTCGTCCTCAAGATCGCCGAGCAGAACCCGCATCTCTACCAGCGCGACGTCGAGATCCTGGTCAACGCGATCCTCGACACCATCTCGGATGCGCTGGCCCGGGGCGACCGGGTGGAGCTGCGCGGCTTCGGCGCCTTCTCGGTCAAACGTCGAGAAGCGCGGCGGGGACGCAACCCGCGCACCGGCGCAGCCGTTGCCGTGTCCGAGAAGGCGATTCCCGTGTTCAAGACCGGGAAGGAGATGCGCCAGCGTCTCAACGCCGCCGGCATCGGCGAGAGTGCGTCGGCCGCCGAGTAGGAAGAGGTCTGTGAGCGCGATGATCCGTTTCCTGAAGAGCCTCGTGCTGCTGCCGATCGCCGCCCTGGTGATCCTGCTGGCGGTCGCCAACCGGGCACCGGTGCCGCTCTCGTTCGATCCGTTCAACGCGGAGGCGCCCGTCTTCAGCGTGAACCTTCCGCTCTACGCGATCCTGTTCGGCGCCGTGGCGTTGGGCATCGTGGTCGGCGGGGTCTTCACGTGGCTCGGCCAGGGCAAGACCCGGGCGAACGTCCGCTACCATCGCCGCGAGGCGACCCGGTACGAGCGCGAGGCGAGCCGGCTGCGGGCCTACGCCCCGGACAGCGAGACGCAGAGCGGCGCCTACACGGTCCCCAATACCGGCCGCACCGCCCTGCCTGCGCCGCGCTGAGCGGAAGCGTTCAGCGGGCGGACCGAGCCGCGGCTACGAAGGCCGCGATCTTAGCCGGATCCTTGAGACCGGGCGCCGATTCGACGCCCGACGACACGTCCACGGCGCCGAGGCCGGTCCGGGCCAGCGCGTCCCGGACATTGCCGGAATCCAGTCCCCCGGACAGCATGGTCCCGTCCGGCAGTTCGGCGCCTTCCAGAATCGTCCAGTCGAACCGGTGGCCATTGCCCCCGGGGAGCGCGGCGTCGGGCGCCGGCTTGGCATCCAGCAGGATCCGGTCCGCCACCCCGGCATAGGCCGCGATCGGCGCCAGGTCGGCCCGGGTCGCGACGCCGATCGCCTTCATCACCGGCCGGCCGGTCAGCGCCTGAATCGCCGCCACCCGGTCCGGGCTTTCGCGTCCGTGCAGTTGGATCAGATCCGGATCGACGGCCTCGATCGCAGCCCGCACCAGGGCGTCGTCCGGATCGACGAGAAGGATGACGCGGTCGGCCCGGCCGCGAGCTCGCGCCGATAATTGCGAAGCCTGTTCGAAGTCTACGTGGCGGGGACTTCGAAGAAAGTGGACGAGTCCGATCCAATCCGCGCCAGCCTTCAGCGCCGCTTCAAGGGTAGCGGGCGTGCTGAGCCCACAGATCTTGACGCGGGCCGGTGAAATCGGAGCGGACATGGGAGAGGTATAGCCGATCTAGTACAGGGTCGGCAGGTAGACGTTCGGGATTGGGAACCCACTGAACACCACCCGCCCGTTGACGAGCTTCAACGGCGGCAGGGCCTTGAGCGGCGCGGATTCGCCCTGCGACTCCCCCGGCTCGGGCCGCCGGCCCAGGCCCAGGAGGCCGCCCACGAGTTGGCCGACCAGCGCGCCCTTCTCCGAACCGAAGCGCTGGCCCACCACGCTGCCCACCAGGGCATCGACGCCGGCGGCCCGCAGGTCGAGCTGTCCGACGGGCCGGTGCGCGTCGTCGAGGGCGAGCGTGCCCTTCGCCTGGACGCGCTGGGCACCCTTGGCCAGCGAAAGCGCCGTCAGGTCGAGGGTGCCGCCGGCCTGGCGCCAGCGCTCGAGTTCCCGCGGTACCGGCCCGGTGCGCAGGATCGTCGCCTGGGTCAGCGTCGCATCGATCGACAGGTCGGCGGGGGCGGGGTTGCCGGTGAGCGCGTCGAGCTGCGGTACGGCGGCCTGGGCGAGCCGCAGGCTCACGTCGACCGCGCCTTCGGCCTCGAAGCGGCCGGGGGTCGGCCGCGCATGCATTTCGAGGTGCTGACCCGACACCGCGATCGGTCCGGGATCGGCGCCGGAAACCGTGACGTTCGGGTTGTCCACCACGAGCGAGGCACGGGTGAAGCCCTCCGATGCTCCGTGGACGCTCCCCTGGAGCTTGCTCCAGGCGGCATCACCGGTCAGCGCCCCCTGCTCGACATGGAACGGCCCGGCGCTCTCGAACAGGACCAGGCGGGGCTGATAGACCTGAGCCACCGCGGTCGATGGACCGAGGCGGAAGCGGCCGTCGGACCGCTCCAACGTGACCGCGTTGCAGCGCAGCTCGATCCGGAACGGGTAACCGGTGAGGGAACGGTCGGCGCAGGTCCAGGTACGCCCTGCCGCCGCCTCGCGGGCCATCCAGCCGTCGATCTCGGTCGCCGCGCGTCCCCGGAGCCAGAACCACCCAGCCGACCACGCGATGACGATCAGTGCGAGCAGGACGTAAGGCAGGAACAACCCAAGCCGGAACCGTCGTGCGGTTCGTGCCAGGGAAGCCTGCGCCGCGCCGTCCGGCCGCGTCCGATCCTGCGTCATGCGTCCTGTTTCCCGTCCCCGCCCCGATCAGAGGGCTCGCAGACTCCGCCTTGAAGCCATGCACGGGGCAAAACTGGGGCAGCGCCGGCATCGATCGACCGGTCGGCCGCCGATCCACGGCGGGGAACGCCGCTTCCGGAGCGGATCCCGCCTCAGACTTGGGCCGGCTCGATCGTGTCGAACCGCAGGTCGCTGACGATCGCCGCCCGCTCAGCTTCCCCCTCGGCGAGGCGATGCACGTGCAGCTCGGTGGCGCCGCTCCTCCGAACCCGGTCGAGCCAGGTCCTCCGGAGGTGGTCGCGCGGGCTCTCGTTGGAGGTCGCCACCGAGACCATCTCGGCGATGCCGGTATCGTCGCGCCGCACCGCGATCACGACCGCCTCCGCCATCTCGTCGAGATCGAAGCCGCCGGCAGGATGGACGCCGACGACGTAGCGACGGCCGGAATGCCCGCGCCAAGCCGAGAGCGGAAGGGCCGGCGTGCCGCGCAGGCCCGCGGTGGTCTTGAGGCGTTCTTCACGCACATCCTGTCTCCGCGTGCGATCGTCCTTCAGGTCGCGTAGCGCGGCCGACCAGGACAGGGCTCTTCTGTTCGCCATTTGTTCCAACCTACCGCGCGATATCCACAGGCGTCAAGCACAACGTTCCTGAGGAGGAATGTGGTATCAGGCCCGGTTATCCACAAGCGACGCGCGTCGGCTCAGCGCCGGCTCGGAGCCGTCGAGCCGGTCTGTTCAGGCCGGAATCGTCAGTGCCTCTGGGCCGTCGCCGCCGTGTGCCCGGCCGCGGTGGAGGCGGGCTGCTCCGCTCCTACGGTCGATCCCGCAGGGCCCGGCTCCAGAAGGGCGTTCGAGGCGGTCTCCAGCCGTTCCTGGGCGAGGGCCTGGAACTCCGGGCGGCCCATGCCCGGCGGAATGGGTTCGAGGAAGTGGATCACGGCGGTTCCGGGCCGGCGGATAAGGCTGTTGCGAGACCAGAACCGACCCGTGTTCAACGCCACGGGCACGCACGGCACCTTCAGAGCCGTATAGAGGTGCGACAGGCCCTGCTTGTAGGCCGGCGGTGCTCCGACCGCACGGCGGGTGCCTTCGGGGAAGATGATGAGCTGGCGGCCCTCCTGGATCGCCGTGGCGGCAGCCGCATTCATCAGGCTCATGGCCCGGGCGCCCTTGGAGCGGTCGATCGCCACCATGCCGCTGCGGGACAGGTACCAGCCGATCAGCGGGATCAGCAGCAGCTCACGCTTCAGGATGTAGGCGAATTCGGGGAACACGGTGCAGAGCGCCAGGGTCTCCAGGGCCGACTGGTGCTTGGCCGCGATCAGAAGCGGCCCCTCCGGGATGTTCTCGAGCCCGCGGAACTCGACCTTCATGCCGGCGACCACGCGCAGCAGCCACAGCGTCAGGCGGCCCCAGAGGCGGGCCAGCCGTAATACCGCGCGGCGGGAGACCAGCGAGGGCAGGCCGCCGAACGCCAGAAGCGTCGTCATGGCGTAGAAGCAGACGTTGAAGGCAAGTGAGCGCAGGGCGAGCATCGGAATCCGCTTCGTGGCGGTCCTCCTCTAGCGCGCAGAGGCGTCAGCGGCCAAGCGCGCCCGGTCCAGCATCTGGCCGAACGATCATCCGTCTCCGGCCTCGCGGGACGCCGGGAGAACCCCGCGCCGCGCCCGGCAACCAGCCAGTAAACGAGGCCGGCGCCCGCGCCGACGACGAACAGGATCAGCGTCAGGCGCGCTTCCGCGGCGAGAAGCCCCGGATCCGCGCCGGCCGCCGCCGGACGCACGCCGCCGCGGGCGAGCCAGGGGAGGGCGGCGGTCAGTATTCCGGTTCCGGCGCCGTACCAGAGCAGGCCGCGGCGCCCGAACACCTCGCCCGCGAACCCGACCAGGGCCGGCGGCACGAACAGGAGGACGAACAACGCCTGAGCGAGACCGGCGACCAGGAGAACCAGCGCCTCGGGCGGCAGGCCAGCCGAAAGGTCCGACAGGGCCATGTCGACGCCGGCGAGCGCACCGCCGGTGAGCCAGGCATTCGCCTTCGGGTCGATCAGCAGCGCCAGCACGAGGATCCCCGCGCCGGCCGGGACGGCCAGGAGGAGGGCGAAGGCTCCGAGAATCAGACGGCCGAGGAGGTGCATGGCACGCTCATACACCGAAGTTTGCGGACCCTCGCAAAAGAAGCCGCGCCCGACCGGTCAGGGTCGGGCGCGGCTTTAAAATGGATGGCCCTCTCGATCGGACCGCCGGCGGGACGCCTCAGCCGTGGGCGGGGGCCGCCCCTCCGTGGTCACCGTGCGAGGACTTGCCCCGCAGGCGACCGAGCCAGAGCGAGAAGTGGCGGATCACGACGTAGAAGACCGGGGTGAGGAACAGGCCGAAGAAGGTCGCCCCGATCATCCCGAAGAACACCGCGGTGCCCAGGGCCTGGCGCATCTCGGCGCCGGGGCCGGTGGCGATCACCAGCGGCAGGGTGCCGAGGATGAACGCGAAGGCGGTCATCAGGATCGGGCGCAGGCGCAGCCGGCAGGCTTCCACCGCCGCCTCGACCGGGCCCCGGCGCTCACGCAGTTCGATATCGTGCGCGAACTCGACGATCAGGATCGCGTTCTTGGCCGCGAGGCCGATCAGCACGATCAGGCCGATCTGGGTCAGGATGTTGTTGTCCTGCCCCCGGAACTGCACCCCGGCGAGTGCCGCGAGCACGCCGGTCGGCACCACCAGCAGGATCGCCAGCGGCAGGGCCCACGATTCGTACTGCGCGGCTAGCACCAGGAAGACGAGGAGCACGCCCAGCGCGAAGACCGCGCCGGCGGTCCCGCTGGCGGCCTTCTGCTGGTAGGCGATCTCGGTCCAGTCGTAGGAATAGCCGTCGGGAAGCGCCTTCTTGGCGATCTCCTCCATGGCGGTCAGCGCCTGACCGGTCGAGACGCCGGGCTTGGCCACGCCCTGGATCGGGACCGAGTAGTACAGGTTGAAGCGCTGGACGATCTGCGGGCCGGTCACGTCGCGCACCGAGGCGAGGGTGCCCATCGGCACCAGCGCCCCCGTCGAGGAGCGAACCTTGATCTGCGAGATGTCCTGGATCGACGAGCGATAGGCGGCATCGCCCTGCAGACGCACCTGGTAGATGCGGCCCAGGGTGTTGAAGTCGTTCACGTAGGTGCCGCCGAGATCCGCCTGGACCGACGAGAACACGTTGGCGAGCGGCACGTTCAGCATCCGCGCGATGGTGCGGTCGATGTCGAGGAAGAGCTGCGGCGTCGCGTTGTCGAAGGTCGTGAACACGCGCTGCACGTCGGCGCTCTGGTTCGCCTGGGCGATCACCTCGCCGGCCGCGGCCATGAGCGGACCGATCTCCGACGATTGGCGGCTCTCGATCTGCAGCTTGAAGCCGCCGCCGTTGCCGAGGCCGCGGACCGGCGGGGGCGGGATCACGATCACCCGGGCTTCCTGGATGTCGGACGTGGCCTTGAGCACCTCGCCGGTGAGCACCGCGGCGCTGCGCCCCTCGCCGGCGCGTTCCTTGGCCCCGGTGAGCGTCAGGAACATCACGCCGGCATTGGTGGTGTTGGTGAAGGTCGCCCCGTCGAAGCCGGCGATGATGACGGCGTTGGCGATGCCCTTGACCGTCCGGGCCTGCTTGGCGGCGCGCAGCATCACGTCCGTGGTGCGGTCCAGCGACGAGCCGGAGGGCAGCTGGACGACGCCGATCAGGTAGCCCTGGTCCTGGTCCGGGATGAAGCCCGTCGGCGTCGTCTGGGCGAGGTGCAGGGTCCCGGCGATGACCGCGGCGTAGACCAGCAGCATCGCCCCGAGCCCGACGATCCCGCCGGTCAGGACGCGGATCGAGCGGCCGTAGGCGTTCGAGGTGGCGTCGAAGGCGCGGTTGAAGCCGTTGGCCAGCCAGTTCACGAACCGGGTCAGGAAGAACTTCGGCTCCTTGCGCGCGTGGTGCGGCACGAGCAGCAGCTTACACAGCGCCGGGGACAGGGTCAGCGAATTGAACGCGGAAATCAGGGTCGAGGCCGCGATCGTGAGCGCGAACTGCTTGTAGAACTGGCCGGAGATGCCCGGGATGAACGCCGTGGGCACGAACACCGCCGCCAGCACGAGCGCGATGGCGATGACGGCGCCGCCGACCTCGTCCATGGTCTTGTGGGCGGCGTCGCCGGGCGAAAGGCCTTCGGCCATGTTGCGCTCGACGTTCTCCACCACGACGATGGCGTCGTCGACCACGATACCGATGGCCAGCACCAGCCCGAACAGGGTGAGGTTGTTGAGCGAGAAGCCGAAGGCCGCCATCGCCGCGAAGGTGCCGATCAGCGACACGGGAATCGCGATCACCGGGATCAGCGCCGTACGCCAGCTCTGCAGGAACACCAGAACCACGATGACCACGAGGCCGACCGCCTCGAACAGAGTCTTGTAGACCTCTTGGATCGACTCCTCGATGAACTCGGTCGGGTTGTAGGCGATGCGGTACTCGACGTCCGGCGGGAAGTTCTTCTTGACGACCTCCATCACCTGCTTGACCGAGCTTGCCGCCTCCAGGGCGTTGGTGCCGGGCCGCTGGAACGCGCCGATGCCGACCGCGGGCGTGTCGTTGAGGTACGAGTTGGTGGTGTAGTCCTTCTGGCCCATCTCCACGCGGGCGATGTCCTTGACCCGGACGAGGCGCCCGTCCTGGGCCTTGATGATCACCTCGGCGAATTGTTCAGGCGTCTTGAAGCGCGCCTGAGACTGGACCACGAGCTGGAACGCCTCGCCCTTGGCGGCGGGCGGGCCGTTGAGCTGGCCGGCCGCCACCTGCACGTTCTGCTCCTGCAGGGCCGTGGTGACGTCGGTGACCGAGAGGCCGTAGGCGGCGAGCTTGTTCGGATCGACCCAGATGCGCTCGGCGTACTCGTTACCGCCGAACACCGTGATGTCGCCGACGCCGTCGAGGCGCAGCAGCTCGTCGCGGATATTCAGGTAGATGTAGTTGGCCAGGTAGTTCTGGTCGTAGGTCTTGTTCGGCGAGAGCAGGTGCACGACCAGCATCAGGTCGGGCGAGGCCTTGCGCACCGTCACGCCGAGATTGCGCACGTCCGGCGGCAGGCGCGGCTGCGCAACCGAAAGCCGGTTCTGCACCAGCACGTTGGCGATATCGAGGTTGGTGCCGACCTTGAAGGTCACCGTCAGCAGCATGTTGCCGTCGTTGGTGGACAACGACGTCATGTAGAGCATGTTGTCGACGCCGTTGACCTCCTGCTCGATCGGCGTCGCGATCGTGGCGGCCACGGTCTCGGCGTTGGCGCCCGGATAGGAGGCACGCACGGTCACGGTCGGCGGCACGATCTCGGGATATTGCGAGACCGGCAGGCTCTCGTAGGCCACGAAGCCGAGAATCAGGAAGATGATCGACGTGACGGACGCGAAGATCGGCCTGTCGACGAAGAAGTGGGCGAAACGCATCGGTCAAACCTCTGAGGCCCGCCGGTCACCCGGTCGGGGCCCTGCGTCGTCGGTGCGGCGCACGCGGCGCGGCGCGCACGAATGCAGTCGTGTCGAGCCGGTCAGGCTCACGTCTTGCTCGGGGGCAACTCGACCGTCTCCGGGGTGACCTTGGCCCCCGGACGGATGCGGGCGACTCCGTTGACCACGATGGTCTCGTCGCCCTTCAGGCCGCTGCGGATCACCCGGTAGCCATCGACCTTGGGGCCCAGCACCACGTCCTTCTGCTGGACCACGTTCTCCGGCCCGATCACGTAGACGATGCGCTTGTCCTGGTTGGCGGCGACCGCCTCGTCGGGAATCATCACGCCCTGGAACGGCTTGGTCGCCGGCATCGCGACGATGCCGAACAGGCCGGGCTTGATGAACTGGTCGGCGTTCGGGACGGTGGCGCGCAGCAGGATCGTGCCGGTGGCGTTGTCGACGCGGTTGTCGACGAAGTCGAGGGTGCCCTTGCGGGTCGGCTTCGCCTCGCCCGACAGCGCGATCATGATCGGCACGCCCTTGCCCTGCTGGGTCTGGCCCATGCCGATGCCGAGGCTGCTCTGGTACTTGAGGAACGACTTCTCATCGACCGTGAAGCTGAACCAGATCGGGTCGAGCGACACGATCGTCGTCAGCATGGTCTGGTCGGCGCTGACGATGTTGCCCTCGGTGACCAGCCGGCGGCTGATCCGGCCGTTGACCGGGGCCTTCACCTCGCTGAAATCGTAGTTGAGCTGCGCGTTGTTGAGCGCAGCCTGGGCGCTGTCCACGTCGGCCTGGGCGGTCAGCGAGGCCTGCCGGCGCTGATCGGTGACCTGCTCGGAGATGTTGCCGCTCCGCGACAGGGTCTGGGCGCGCTCGAGATCGGTCTGCGAGAACGACTGGCGCGCCTTGGCGGAGGCCAGGGCGGCCTGGGCCTGCTCGAGGGCCGCCTTGTAGGGCCGCCGGTCGATCACGAACAACAGGTCGCCCTTCTTCACGGTCTGGCCGTCCATGAAGTTGATCTTTTCCAGGTAGCCGGTGACCCGGGCCCGGACCTCGACGTAATCGATCGCGTCGAAGCGGCCGGTGTACTGGTCCTGCTCGACGATCTCGCGCACCACCGGCTTGGCCACGGTGACCTTCGGCGGCGGACCGCCGGGCGCCTGGGCGTACGCGGTCTGGGCGAGCGGCCCCGCGAGCAGGAAACCGGCCGCGAGACCGGAGAGCACGGGGAAGAGGCTGGAAAGCCGGCTGCGCATCGGGTCCTGCTGTCCGTTGGCCGACCCGTCGGTCGAACCGAGCTTGACGATGTGTCCTTGTCAGACGCGCCGTACCCTACGCGCCCGATTGCTCATTGTGCGAGAGCGCACATCGCGGCCTGGGACGGCCGGATTGTTTCGGCGGGCTACTCGATTGCTTCGCCTGCGGCGTACCAATCCTTGAAGCCGCCCTTGTAGTGCTCGGAGATGTCGACGCCCGCCTTCTGGGCGGCCATCAGCGCGTGAACCGAGCGAACGCCGGACCCGCACGACAGGACCGGCCGGCGGCCATCGGCCGCGATCAGGGCAGCCACGGCCTGAGGATCGAACGTGGACAGCGGATGCAGGACGGCGCCGGGGATGTGCCCGGCCTCGTATTCGTGGTCTTCGCGCACATCGATGACCAGCATCGTGCCGTCGCTCAACCCGCGTTTGACCGTTTCACGATCGAGGTCGACCACCTGCATTGGCGGATCTCCGTTCCGTCCACCCTGTGCCAGCCCTATGGACTGACGCTTTCCCTTATTCGTCAGGGCGGGGCCGCGCAACTCGCGGCGATCGGCCCGGTCCCGTCAGAGCGCCGCGAGCGTCGGGCCGACCGCCGCGAAATGTGCGTCCCAGGTCGGCGGATCAGGAAGATGATCGACGTGACGGACGCGAAGATCGGCCTGTCGACGAAGAAGTGGGCGAAACGCATCGGTCAAACCTCTGAGGCCCGCCGGTCACCCGGTCGGGGCCCTGCGTCGTCGGTGCG
>NZ_VRVD01000360.1:0-4796 GCF_008040015.1 Methylobacterium sp. WL18
GGCGCAGGGGATGCGCCTCGGCGACCGCCGGCAGGGCGAGGCAGGCCTCGGCGATCCGGGCGACCGTCGGGTAGGCGGCCGTGTCGATCCCGAAGATGCCGGTCCCGACCCAGAGGCTGACGAGGCACAGGTCGGCATGGCTCACCGTGTCGCCCTGGCAGAAGCGGCCGGTCCCGTCCTCGGTGGCGAGTCGGGTCTCGAGGGTCGTCAGGCCGGTCTCGAACGCGTTGCGCAGGAAGGCCAGCATCCGCTCCCGGGGCAGCCCGTACTCCTCCATCAGGAACGTGCGGACGCGGGGCACGTAAAGCGGGTGGGTGTCGCAGGCCACGACCTGGGCGAGGGAGCGTGCCCGGGCCCGCGCCCGCGGCTCGTCCGGCAGCAGGCGAACGCCGCCCCGCGTCTCCTCCAGGTAATCGAGGATCGCCAGGGATTGGGTCAGCGGCGGCCCGTCCCCGTCGAACAGGGCCGGCACCGCACCCTGCGGGTTGATCCTGCGGAACTCGGGCTTGTGCTGGTCGCCGGCGTCGAGGTCGATGAAGGTCTCCTCGTAGGCGAGGCCCTTCAGCTTCAGGGCAATCCGGACCCGGAAGGCCGCGGCGGAGCGCCAGTTGCCGTACATGTGCATGGGTGGGGTTCCGAACTGCGGTGCCTTCGGCGCCACTGACGCGCGAAGACACCGCGATTCGTCGCCTGCGGCAAGTCACGTCGGGCGGGACGGGCCGGCGCCGCGTCGCTACACCACCGATCGCACGGCGCTACGATCCTCCGGCGGAAGGGCCCCCGCTACGAGCCGGGCGCCCGCTGTTCGCCCACCGATGCCCGCAGCGACGCGCCAGTCTTGCGCTTACCTTTGCGCTTGACGTTGTGGGGATAGGGCAGGCTGTCGGAATAAGGCAGCGTCACGGGAATTTTTGACGTGTCGTCGGCGATCACGTCGTGCGATCCCGCCGACACGGACCGCAACTCGTCGTATCGCGGCAGTTCCGGGCGCACGATGTCGTGGCCGGCGACACACCACCGCGCCGCCGCCGCGGCATGGATCCGGGCCGTGTGCAGGACCGGGACCGCATGCGGTTTGTTGAACGCCAGGGCGATCTCCGATGAGGCGACGACGATTCCGTCGACGTTCTGCGCTTCGAAGTCCGTCATGATCTGGTTGTAAGTTTCGAGTTCGAGCGCCGTGCACTCGCCGTTGTAGATCCGATTGCAGACTGAGTAGTCGATGTTGACCCACAGATTCTGGTTCGGAAGCACCACATCCACATCGTGATGTCCGCGGATCAGATCCCCGTAATAGGAGTTGCTCATCGTCACGGAAGTCCCGATGAACCCGATCTTCTTCAGGGACAACCGCCGGATCTCCTCGATCAAGGCGTCCCGGATGTGCAGCACCGGCACGGCGAGATGGACCGACTCCCGCTCGAGAACGCAGTGAAGGGTGTCGCTGGTGATCATCAGCCCGTCGACGCCCTCCAGCAGAAGATTGGCTACGGCTTCCTCGATCTGATGGGCGATCGCGGGCCAGCCGTCCTGCGAGAGGAGATGAACGATCGTATCCGGATCGAAGCTCCACGTGATAAGGTTTGCGGTGGCGCGATTGCAGGTCAGATCGAGAACTTCACGGTTGATCAGATTGTGATCTCTGATCGTCGAAGGACGGCTCAATCCCCCGAGGACGCCTAATTTTCTAGAGACGGAAATCATCTTGCGCTCCCCCATTCAGCGTCATGACGATGTGTCCGCCATCCGGGATACAGTTCAACCTGGATGCGCTGGAACATGTGCGGAGCATCGCCCGTTCTGTGCTCGATCCCGGGCGGTGCCAATGACTTGCGAGAGGGGTGTTGGACGCGAATAGGATCGATGTTCGAGCCCGGACGCGGTTCGTCCAGGTTCGATAGGTCTGATCGCCGAACGAAGACCTCGACCCGATTCGCGCGCAAAACTCCCGCTCGGATTGTCGTTTCGGAACCGGGACAGGATCTCGGCTTCTATGTCGGCGCGAGAAAGACTGCCTATCGTGTCAGTCTGCGACGAGTCGTAACGAACGATAACGCTCCGGCTTGTTCACAGTGATCTCGTCGAAAGAAAAGTCAAAGACTTTATGGCTGCCAATGCCAATATTTTTGATACAGAGAAGGACTAGTTTTTCCTCGTTTGGCATGCGGCTTGAACGATGGGCATCGGCGGGATTCAGTCTTGGCCCCATCCTACGCAACTGAGCCAAGACGTCACCTGAGCTATCGGTCTATTTCAAAATTCCGTGATCGAAATTGTTGCGCCGGCAACCTTAGAATAGCTTTATTCCAAAGAGGAAATGCCGCGTCGCGTTGGTTGATTGCCTGGAGGCCGTGCCGATGCGGTTCGCTTCCCACCGTGCCAGCGACGATCCGATCGCCGGATCGACGGGCGCGGTGATCGAGGGGCGCGGACAGATGCGGCGTTCCCGGAGAGGTTTCCGCCCCGGCCGGGGGCGCCCGAGGCGGCAGCCCGAGGGGGGCGACAAGTCCGGCCCGCCGGCCCATATCGGATGACCGTCCCGGAGAGCGCTCACGATGGCCGATCAGCCCGATTCACGTCGCTTCATCCCGCTGGGGATTGCGGTGCTCACCGTCTCGGATACCCGCCGGATGGCGGACGATCGCTCGGGCGACACGCTGAGCCAGCGCCTCACGGAGGCCGGCCACCGGCTTGCCGCCCGGGCCATCGTGCCGGACGAGATCCCGGCGATCCGCGCGCAGGTGGAGGCCTGGCTGCGCGAGCCGACGGTCGACGTGGTGATCACCACCGGCGGCACCGGTTTCACCGGGCGCGACGTGACCCCGGAGGCCCTGGAGCCGCTGTTCGAGAAGCGGATGGACGGTTTTTCCGCGGTGTTCCACCGGATCTCGTACGACAAGATCGGCACCTCGACCCTGCAATCCCGGGCCACCGCCGGAGTCGCGCAGGCGACCTACCTGTTCGTGCTGCCGGGCTCGCCCGGGGCCTGCCGGGACGCCTGGGACGGCATCCTGGCCCAGCAGCTCGACTATCGGCACCGCCCCTGCAACTTCGTCGAGATCATGCCGCGGCTCGACGAACACCTCCGGCGGGGCGCCAGCATCACGGCGTGACCGCGTTGCCTTCCTTGCGGCGCAGGACCGAGTGCCTGCGGCCGTAGAAGAAGTAGACCACGAGCCCGATCCCCATCCAGATCACCAGGCGCAGCCAGGTATCGAGGGGCAGGCCGGCCATCAGCAGCAGGCAGAACAGGATTCCGAGGATCGGCACCACCGGCACGGCGGGAACCCGGAACGGCCGCTTCATGTGCCGGTCGGTCCGCCGCAGGTAGATCACCGAGCCGCAGACCAGGATGAAGGCGGCCAGCGTTCCGATGCTCACCATCTCCCCCAGGATGTTGATCGGCACCAGCGCCGCCACGAGGGCGACCACGGTCCCGATCAGCGCCTGGCTGCGATACGGAGTCTGATAGGTTGGGTGGACGTGGGCGAACAGCTTCGGCAGCAGCCCGTCATTGGCCATCGTGAAGAAGATCCGGCTCTGGCCGTAGAGTAGGACCAGGATCACCGTGGTCAGGCCTGTGAGCGCCCCGAGCTTGATCAGCAGGGCGAACCAGCCGATGCCGATCACGTCGACGCCCTTGGCGATCGGGTCGGGGACGTTCAGCTCCTTGTAGGGCACCAGCCCGGTGAGGACCGCGGCCACCAGCACGTACAGGATCGTGCAGACGATCAGCGAGCCGAGGATGCCGATCGGCATGTCCTTCTGCGGCTTGCGCGCCTCCTGGGCGGCTGTGGACACCGCGTCGAAGCCGATGAAGGCGAAGAACACCACGCCCGCGCCGCGCAGGATGCCGCTGTAGCCGTACTCCCCGAAGGTACCCTCGTTGGGCGGGATCAGCGGGCTCCAGTGGGCGGTGTCGACATGGCCCCAGCCGAGCGCGATGAAGGCCACCACCACGGTGAGCTTCACGGCCACCATGATGTTGTTGAACCGCGCCGATTCCTTGGTGCCGCGCAACAGCAGGATCGTAACCAGGGCCACGATCACCACCGCCGGCAGGTTGAACAGGGCGGTGCCGCCGCCGTCGATCGCCGTGCCCGGCGCATGTGCAAACCGGGCCGGGATCACGAGGCCGACGTCCTTCAGGAGGCTCGTGACGTAGCCCGACCAGCCCACCGCCACCGTGGCCGCGCCCATGGCGTATTCGAGGATCAAGTCCCAGCCGATCAGCCAGGCGAAGAACTCGCCGAGCGTGGCGTAGGTGTAGGTGTAGCTCGATCCCGCCACCGGGATCAGCGCGGCCATCTCGGAGTAGCAGAGGCCGACGAACGCGCAGGCGATGCCGCCGAGCACGAAGGACAGCATGATGCCCGGCCCGGCATATTGGGCCGCCGCCGTGCCGGTAAGCACGAAGATGCCGGCGCCGATGATCGCGCCGATGCCCATCGCGGTGATCGACAGCGCCCCGAGCGATTTCGAGAGCTGCTGCTCGCCCTCGCCGCTCTCCAGGATGTCGTCGACGGACTTCCGCCCCATCAGGCCCGAGGAGTCCATCGTCGTATCCCTCCCGGCGGCGCAACGGGGATCGGCGCGCGCCTATAGCCTCCAATTCAGCAAGTTTCCTGCCGTCGCGCCAGGAGTTTTCAAAAATATTAAGCCGATAACGACAAGTCGAGCTGCGACATTCTGTCGATCAGGGCCGGTCGATCCGGGCGATGAGCGGCCGGACCTTGAGCCGGGGTGCGAACGTCGCGCCGGCCCGCAGCGCCTCACGCCGCACCACGTCGCCGGCC
>NZ_VRVD01000361.1:0-4795 GCF_008040015.1 Methylobacterium sp. WL18
CGCGTCCCCGCCACGGCCGCGTCGTAGCCGGCCAGGAAGGCCGCCTCGATCATGCCGCGCCACGCCGTGGCCGCGTCCCGCGCCCGCTCCTCCGAATCGCCGAACCGGACGGTGATCTCGCGGATCACGGTCTCGGCCCCGTACGCGAAGGAGCGCATCAGGCCGGCGACGTCGCGCAGCGGCATCGACTTCGCCCGCCGCTCGTCGGCCGGGCGGGAGGGTTCGCCCTCGAAGTCGACGATGATCAGGTCGCTCTCGGAAACCAGCACCTGACCCAGGTGATAGTCGCCGTGGATGCGGATCTTGTGGGCCCCGCGCGGCGCCTCGGTGGACAGCGCCTCGATCAGCGCCTCGACCTCGGCCCGCCGCTGCCCCAGCTCCGCGCAGGCGGGCTTGCCGGCATCGAGGCCGCGCTCGACGAGACCTTTCAGCGCCCGGAAGGCCCGGTCGGCCTGGTGGCGCGCGTCCCGGGCGAGCACCGCCAGGTCGTCCTCGGCGAACGGCTCGGCCGCGAAGGCGGGGTCGTCCGTCTCCATCGCGAAGGCGGCGTGCATCTCGGCGGTGCGCCGGCCGAGCAGGTCCGCCCAGGGGCCATGGGCCTGGAACGCCTCCCCGGGGCTGGCGGCCTCGCTCTCGGGGGTGAGCACGACGGTCTCGAAGTCCCGGCGCAGCCCCTCCAGCATCAGCGTCCAGGCGTCGCCCTGGTTCATGACGAACTTCTGGAGGACCGCCAGCGCCGTCCGGGTGCCATCCTCGGCGACGTGCTCGAGGGTGCCGAGCAGCGCGGGCGTGTTGGAGAAGCCCGCCTGCTCGGTGAGGAAGCGCCCGACCTCGATCTCGGGATGCATCCCTGGCTGCAGGCGGCGCAGCAGCTTGAGCATCATCTTCGAGCCGATGGCGATCGAGGTGTTGCTCTGCTCCGCCGACAGCCGGCGGATGTCGGCCACGTCCACCGTGACGTCCGGATCGAAGGCCGACGTGGTGGAAAAGACCAGCCGCCCGCTCTCGGTGGGGATCTCGGTGCCCTGGCGCATGTCGTCGATCAGGCAGGCCGCGAAGTCGTTGGAGCCGGCCGCCCCGTAGAGCAGGCCGGTGCGCGGCCCGCGGCGCACCCGCGCCACCGCGAAGGGCAGCAGCGTCTCGTCCTCGCGGCCCTCCTCGACGCCGACCGGCATGAAGTATTCGTGGCTCTCGCCGTTGGCGAGCTGCACCTGCAGCCGCGGCAGCAGGAACCGGGCGCTGCCGTCCACGTCCTTGAGGGCGGCGAAGTCGACCACCTTCACGGACCGGATCCGCGAGCCCTTGGCGCCGAACCAGCGCCGGCTGAGCAGGAACGGCGGCACCACGGTGCGCTCGAAGGCGACGCGCTCGCGGCCCGACATCAGGCTCTCGATGCCGCCGGTGAGCACCAGGGTGAACAGCTCCGGGGGCTCCTGCTGCGGGCCGATCGCGCCCGAGCGGGCGGCGCTCAAGGAGAACCAGTAGAAGCCGTAGGACGGCAGGGTCAGCAGGTAGGGCAGGTCGCCGATCGGCGGGAACTCGGTGCCGCCGGTGAGCTCGATCGGCACCGCGGTGCGCAGCTCCGACAGGTCGAGCTGCACCGCCTGCGGGGCCCGCGACAGGTTGGCGACGCACAGGATCCGCTCGTCCTCGTGCTCGCGGATCCAGGCCAGGACCTTGCGGTTCGAGGGATAGAGGAACTGGATCGTGCCGCGGCCCAGGGCGACGCTGTTGTTGCGGATGGCGATCATCCGCCGGGTCCAGTTCAGCAGGCTGGTCTGCGACTGGGTCTGCGCCTCGACGTTGATCGCGTCGAAGCCGTAGATCGGGTCCTGGATCGCCGGCAGGAACAGCCGCTGCGGGTTGGCCTTGGAGAAGCCGCCGTTGCGGTCCGGGGACCACTGCATCGGCGTGCGGACGCCGTCGCGGTCGCCCAGATAGATGTTGTCGCCCATGCCGATCTCGTCGCCGTAGTAGAGCACCGGCGTGCCGGGCATCGACAGGACGAGGGACTTCATCAGCTCGATCTTGCGCCGGTCGTTCTCCAGCAGCGGCGCGAGGCGGCGGCGGATGCCGAGGTTGATCCGGGCGCGCCGCTCGGCGGCGTAGAACGACCAGAGGTAGTCACGCTCTTCAGCCGTGACCATTTCCAAGGTCAGCTCGTCGTGATTCCGCAAAAAGATCGCCCACTGGCAGCCCTCCGGGATCTCCGGGGTCTGGCGCATGATGTCGGTGATCGGGTGCCGGTCCTCCCGGGCGATCGCCATGTACATCCGCGGCATCAGCGGGAAGTGGAACGCCATGTGGCATTCGTCGCCGTCGCCGAAATACTGGGCGGTCTCCTCGGGCCACTGGTTGGCCTCGGCCAGCAGCATCCGGTCGGGATAGCTGACGTCGAGGGCGGCCCGGATCGCCTTGATGACGTCGTGCGTTTCGGACAGGTTCTCGCAGTTCGTGCCGTCGCGCTCGATCAGGTAGGGGATCGCGTCGAGCCGCAGGCCGTCGACGCCCATGTCGAGCCAGTAGCGCATCGTCGCGATGACGGCTTCCAGCACCTTCGGGTTGTCGAAGTTCAGGTCCGGCTGGTGGCTGTAGAACCGGTGCCAGAAATACTGCTTGGCGACCGGGTCCCAGGTCCAGTTCGAGGACTCGGTGTCGAGGAAGATGATCCGCGTGTCCTTGTAGGGCGCGTCGGTGTCCGACCAGACGTAGAAGTCGCGCTCGGGCGAGCCGGGGGGCGCCTCGCGGGCCGCCTGGAACCAGGGGTGCTGGTCGCTGGTGTGGTTGATCACGAGCTCGGTGATCACCCGCAGGCCGCGCTCGTGCGCCGCCGCCACGAAGGCCCGAAAGTCCTCCATGGTCCCGTAGGACGGGTTGATGCCCTCGTAGTCGGCGATGTCGTAGCCGTCGTCGCGCAGGGGCGAGGGATAGAACGGCATCAGCCAGATCGCCGTGACCCCGAGGTCGCGGACGTAGTCGAGCCGCCGGGTCAGCCCTTCGAAATCACCGATCCCGTCGTCGTTCGAGTCGAAGAACGACTTGACGTGGATCTGGTAGATGATGGCGTCACGGTACCATTGCGGGTCGCTGCGATCGATCATCGCGTCGCTGCCTCATCGGTCGAAGGTCAAGGGGACCGGCGGTCGGGACCGGCCGGGGCGCGGGCGGTCGGCCGCGCGGCGCAATGGTCGGCGACGGGCGGGCCCGTCGCCGGTGTCAGACGTCAGGGTGAGGTGCCACGGGTCGCCTCAGCCCGCAACCCGCCGCGGCGCCCGAAGACGCCAGATGACGCAGGATCGCTCGGCCGGATCGAGCGCGATGCGGTGGGTCTTGCCCCGCAACTCGAACCTGTAGCCCTGGATCAGGTCCTCAACCTCCACGGCGCCATCGTCGGGCAGGCCGAACAGCCAGAGCGGCACCTCGTAGGTGCATTCCTGGCGGTTCTTGGGATCGAGGTTGACCATCGTGAACACGCAATTGTCGCGCTCCGGCGTCGCCTTGGCGTAGGCGATGATCTGGTCGTTGGAGGCGCCGGTGAAGACCACGTTGCGGAAATCCCAGAGGGCGGGGTTCTCGCGCCGGATCTTGTTGAGCGCGACGATGTGCTCGCGGATGTTGCCGGGCCGGTCGTAGTCCCAGGCCTTCAGCTCGTATTTTTCGGAGTTCAGGTACTCTTCCTTGCCGGGATACGGCGCCGCCTCGCACAGCTCGAAGCCGTTGTAGATGCCGTAGACCGACGACAGGGTGGCGGCGAGCGTGCCGCGGATCACGAAGCCCGCCCGGCCGCTGGTCTGGAGGTAGTGCGGGTTGATGTCGGGCGTGTTGGCGAAGAAGTTCGGGCGGTAGTACTCGCCCATCTCGCCGGCCAGCTCCAGGGCGTATTCGGTGAGCTCCTGTTTGGTGTTGCGCCAGGTGAAGTAAGTGTAGCTCTGCTGGTAGCCCGCCTTGGCGAGCTTCTTCATCATCTTCGGCCGGGTGAAGGCCTCGGCCAGGAACAGCGCGTCGGGATAGCGGCCGTTGACCTCGGCGATCACCCATTCCCAGAACGGGATCGGCTTGGTGTGCGGGTTGTCGACCCGGAAGATGCGCACGCCCCTTGAGCACCAGCCGAGCAGGATGTCGCGCAATTCGATCCAGAGCGAGGGCAGGGCGCCCCCGTAGAAGTGGACGTTCGAGATGTCCTCGTACTTCTTGGGCGGGTTCTCGGCGAATTTCAGCGTCCCGTCGGGGCGCCACTCGAACCATTCGGGATGGTCCTTGATCCAGGGATGGTCGGGCGAGCACTGGATCGCGAAGTCGAGGGCGATCTCCATGCCGGAGGCGTGGCTTGCCGCCACCAGCCGCTCGAAATCCTCCAGCGTGCCGAGGTCGGGGTGCACGGCCTCGTGGCCGCCCTCCTCCGCGCCCACCGCGTAGACCGAGCCGACGTCGCCCGGCAGGGCCTTGAGGGTGTTGTTCTTGCCCTTGCGGTTGGTCCGGCCCACCGGGTGGATCGGCGTGAAGTAGAGCACGTCGAAGCCCAGCTCGCGGATCTCGGGCAGGCGCTTGATCACGTCGTCGAAGGTGCCGTGGCGGTTCACGTCCATCGATTGCGAGCGCGGAAAGATCTCGTACCAGGCGGAGAACCGGGCCGCGAGGCGGTCGGCGATCACCGGCAGCACCACCGGATAGCGGCTGAGATTCACCCGCTCGGCGTTCCGGCGCACCAGGCTCGCGGCCTCGGGCTGCAGGATCCGCTCAAGCTGGGCGGCCGAGCCGGTCTCCTCCGCGGCGAGCGCCGCGACCAGGGCGGCCA
>NZ_VRVD01000362.1:0-4795 GCF_008040015.1 Methylobacterium sp. WL18
GGCGGCGCCACAGCGGCGGAACGCGCCGGCCGCGAGCGCGTGGGCCTCCGCGAGGGACAGGGTCGGCATGGTGGTCGAGGCTCCGGGTCACCGCGAAGGATCCGCGGGGCATACCCGAAGCCGCGCCGCTTGAGGATCGGGCCTGAGAGGATCAGGCCTGCATGCCCCAGCGCTGGATCGTCCGCCGCTCGATCGTCTGGAAGATCAGGTTCTCGACCACGAGGCCGATCAGGATCACGGTGAGCAGCCCGGCGAACACGTTCGGGATGTCGAGCATGTTCTTGTTCTCGAAGATGAACCAGCCGAGCCCGCCCGCCCCGGAGCTGACGCCGAACACCAGCTCGGCCGCGATCAGCGTGCGCCACGCGAAGGCCCAGCCGACCTTCAGGCCGGTGAGGATCGACGGGAACGCCGCCGGGATCAGGATCTTGCCGATCAGCCGCGGGCCCGACAGCCCGTAATTGCGCCCGACCATCGTGAGCGTCCGGCTCACCGACAAGAAGCCCGAATGGGTGTTGAGCGCGATCGCCCAGGTCACCGAGTGGACCAGGACGAAGATCAGGCTGCCGTTGCCGAGCCCGAACCAGATCAGCGCCAGCGGCAGCAGCGCGATCGCCGGCAGCGGGTTGAACATCGACGTCAGGGTCTCGAGGAAGTCGGTCCCGATCCGCGACGCGATGGCGATGCCGGTGAGCAGGGTCGCCAGCATGACGCCGGCGGCGTAGCCCATGAGCAGCACCTTCAGCGAGCTCCAGGCCCGGGCCGGCAGCGTCCCGTCGGCGACAGCGCGGAAGAACGCCTCCATGGTGGCCGAGAAGGTCGGGAACAGCAGGTCGTTGTCGAGGTAGCGCCCGTAGGCCTCCCAGATCCCGGCGAGCAGGACCAGGATCAGGATCTTGCGCAGCCAGGCCTGGTTGTAGAGGCGCTCGAACCCCGAGAGCGGCTTCTCGACCACCGGGGCGCCGTGGGCGTGGCCGGTCTCCCGCACGATCTCGGGGCGGGCCGGATCCGTGGCGGCGGGGCGCGGCGGTACGGTCAGGGGAGCGCCGGTCAGGGCGCGCGCGCTAGACATTCTCCGCCTCCTGGATCTCTTCCGAAAAGAGCATCTGCTGGATGCGGTTCTCGAGCCGCAGTGCCGCTTCCGGGGTCGCGGCGCTGTTGAGCTCGGCCTTGACCTCGCCGGGATGGGGCGAGAGCAGCAGGATGCGCGAGCCGACCTTGATCGCCTCGGGGATCGAGTGCGTCACGAACAGCACCGTGAAGCGCGTCTCCTCCCAGAGCATCAGCAGCTCGTCCTGCATGCGCCGCCGGGTGAGCGCGTCGAGCGCCGCGAACGGCTCGTCCATCAGCAGGATGTCGGGCTCCATCGCCATGCCGCGGGCGATGGCGACGCGCTGCTTCATGCCGCCCGACAGGGTGTGCGGGTAGCTGTCGGCGAACTTCGTCAGGTTGACCTTGTCGATGTAGAGGTTCGCCCGCTCCAGCGCCTCCCGCCCCTTCAGCCGGCCCGAGGCTTCGAGGGCGAAGACCACGTTCTGCCGAACCGTCTTCCACGGCAGGAGCTGGTCGAATTCCTGGAACACCATCATCCGGTCGGGCCCCGGCTCGGTCACCGGGCGGCCTTTCAGGCGGATCTCGCCCTCGGTGGGGGCCATGTAGCCGCCCACCGCCTTGAGCAGGGTCGACTTCCCGCACCCGGAGGGTCCGAGCAGGACGAACCGGTCCCCGGGCCAGATCCGGAAGCTCACCCGGTAGGTGGCCGTAACGAGGTGCTCGGGCGTCTTGTAGCGGAGCGTGACGCCGTCGACCTCCAGCAGAGGCTGACCCGTATCCATCCATCCTCCCTGGCGCCGCGGCTTGAGCCGCGTGTCGCTGATCGTCCGGCGATGGTCCGGACCTCACGGGAAAGTGTAGGGTCGATGCGGCGAGGCTGTAAAGCCTGGTATTCTTAATAAACTAGGATTGCTGTCCGGGTTGAGAGGGTTGTTTAATGGTTGACGGTGCGTTGCAGGCTATGGGTTGCAACTATGGTGCAGCGCAAAACCGTCCGGGTAGGAAACGCGCTGGCGCCGGCGCTCAGTTGATCTTCCTCGGGATTAGAGCCTTCACAGAGGTGAGGCAGGCAAAATCGAACCGACACATCGTCGCCTTGTCGATCGCACCGACGGCGTGGGAATCCGTGGCGGCTGCGTGAAGTGATCGGAGTGCATCGCTGCGGTGTGTCTTCTTCGGGCTACGCATCATCGATCCCCCTCTTATTCCGACTCTCGACCTGATCCTGAGGTGCGAGCGAAGCGAGCCTCGAAGGAGCCCTCCCGAGAGCGCTGAGACTTCTGGAGAGCTCCTTCGAGGCTGCTGCGCAGCACCTCAGGATGAGGGAGAAGAGTGGGATATCGGTTGGTTAGAACCGTCCTTCGACCGAGATCGTGCGATCAAACAGGCCTCAAACCGGAGGCCACCACCGGCCCCGCAGCACCACGCCCTCAGAAAAGATCCGCTGGGCGCCGGTCATGTGCTCGCCCCGCGTGTCCACGTAATCGAACGCCCCATCCTGCACCGACAGCACGGTGGCGTCGCCGAGCGCCCCGACCTTCAGGGTCCCGTATTCCATGCGCTTGAGCGCAACCGCGGCGTTGACCGTGGAGGCGGCGACGACGTCGTGCAGGCTCATGCCGAGGCAGAGCATTTTTGACATGGTGGTGACCTGATCGAAGGCCGGCCCGTCGATGCAGAGCTGGTGCACGTCGGACGAGATCGTGTCCGGCAAAAAACCGCCCGCCAGCATGGCCCGGGCGGTCTTGAACGCGAACGAGCCTTTGCCGTGGCCGATATCGAAGAGCACGCCCCGGGCCCGGGCCTCCCGCAGGGCGGGCTTCACGGCGCCCTGGGCGGTGATCGGGGAATTCGGGAACGGCCGGAAGGCGTGGGTCAGCACGTCGCCCGGGCGCAGCATGGCCAGCACAGCCTCGTAGCTCGGCGGCGGCTCGTCGATATGGGCCATCAGCGGCAGGCCGGTCTCCTCGGCGACCTGCAGGGCGATGTCGAGGGGCGCGGTGCCCTGGTCGCCGGAGGCGTGACGCCCGACCCGGACCTTGATGCCGACGATCACGTCCCGGTTGGCCTCGACCACCTCCACGGCCTCGCGGGGCGCCATCAGCCGCGGATCCTCGCTCTCGCCGACCATGATGGTCTTCGAGAAGCCGAAGATGCCGGCGAAGGAGACGTGCAGGTAGGCGAGGATCCGCGCCTCCGAGCGGTCGATGACGTGCTTGCGAAATCCGGAAAAGTTGCCGGGCCCGGCGCTGCCGGTATCGACCGAGGTCGTCACCCCGGAGGTCCGGCAGAACGCGTCGGCGTCGATGCCCAGCGAGGTACCGCCCCAGTAGACGTGGGTGTGCAGGTCGATCAGCCCGGGCGTGACGATCGCGCCCGCCATCGCGCGCACCTGCGTGCCCGGGCCCGCGACCAGATCACGGCCGAAGCCCGAGACCCGGCCCTGCGCGAAGGCGACGTCGCCGATCCCGTCGTGGTTCTGGGACGGGTCGATGATCCGCGCACCCTTGAGGATGAGGTCGTGCGGCACGGCTGTCTCCGGGATCGTGTCAGGCCGCGACCGCCGGTGCGGACGCGTCGTCGTTGAGGTGGCAGGCGGCCAGGTGGCCGGCGCCCACCGGATCGAGGCGGGGCTCCTCGACCCGGCAGCGTTCGAAGGCCTGCGGGCAGCGGGTGTGGAAGCGGCAGCCGGCGGGCGGATTGATCGGGCTCGGGACGTCGCCCTTGAGGACGATGCGGGTGCGCCCGGCCCCGGGCTCGGGGATCGGCACCGCCGAGAGCAGGGCCTGGGTGTAGGGGTGCTTCGGGGCCAGGAACAGCTCCCGCCGCGGGCCGATCTCGACGATCTTGCCGAGATACATCACCGCCACCCGGTGGGTCATGTGCTCCACGATGGCGAGGTCGTGCGAGATGAACAGCATCGCGAGGTCGAGCTCGCGCTGCAGGTCGCGCAGCAGGTTGACGATCTGGGCCTTCACCGAGACGTCGAGCGCCGAGACCGCCTCGTCGCAGATGATCAGGTCCGGCTCGGCGGCGAGCGCCCGGGCGATGCCGATGCGCTGGCGCTGGCCGCCCGAGAATTCGTGGGGCCAGCGCCCCAACGCCTCGCGCGGCAGGCCGACCCGCTCCATCAGGGCGGCGAGCTTCGCCTCGAGGTCGGCCGAGCCCTTGGCCAGCCCGAAGTTGCGGATCGGCTCGGCCAGGATCGCCCGCACCCGCATGCGCGGGTTGAGGGACGAGAACGGGTCCTGGAACACCATCTGCATCCGCCGGCGCAGGGGCCGCAGGGTGCCGGCCGAGAGGTCGTCGATGCGTCGGCCGGCCAACACCACCTGCCCGGCGGTGGGGGCGTAGAGGCGCATCAGCGCCTTGGCGACCGTGGACTTGCCGCAGCCGGATTCGCCGACCAGCGACAGGGTCTCGCCCCGGTCCACCGTGAAGGACAGGCCGTCCACCGCCTTGAGCACCCGGGTCGATCGGCCGAACAGGCCGCCGCCGAGGGAAAAGTGCTTCTTGAGGTCGTTGACCTGGAGGAGCGTGCGGGCGGTCGTGGTCACGGGCGGGTCTCCGTGACGGCGTGGGGCGGGACGCCGCCTGGTTCTCCCCTCCCCCCTCGGCGGGGGAGGGTGGCCCTCGCGTCAGCGAGGGTCGGGAGAGGGGAGCAACGGTGCAGGATGTGGCGATCATCGCGCCCTCGCCGGAAGCGGCGCTCCCCTCTCCCCCCCTGCTCCGCAGGGTACCC
>NZ_VRVD01000363.1:0-4776 GCF_008040015.1 Methylobacterium sp. WL18
CGCTCGGCACCGTGCATCCGTTCTCCTGCCACAGCTATCAGCTGCGGCTGTTCGCCGAGGCCGGCGGCCTCGACCCGTCGGCCTTCCGCACGGTCGTGGTCCCACCCCAGCACAGCGTCGAGGCCCTGGCCCGCGGCCTGGTCGACGGCTACTGCGCGGGCGCGCCCTGGAACGATGTCGCGGTGGCGGCCGGCCACGGGCGGATTGCGGCACTCGGTTGCGACCTCGCACCGGACGCCCCCGAGAAGGTCCTTGCCGTGTCGGGCCGGCTCGACGACGCGCTGCTGCCCCTCGTCCGGGCGGTGGCGCGGGCCGGCCAATGGTGCGCGGACCCGGCCAACCGCACCGACCTGATCCATTGCCTCGCGCACCGGACCTATCTCGACCTCGACGTCGAACTCGTGGCCCGGGGCTTCGCAGGCGATGCGATGCTGGACGCGGTCGGCGCGACGCGGCCGATGCCGAGCCGTCTCGACCTGGGCGCGGCCGTGCAGGAGCCGCGGCCCGAGGCCGCGCGCTGGCTCGTGGCACAGATGGCTGCCGCGCAGCAGATCCCGCCGGGGCGACACCCTGAGGCCGAAGCAGCCGCCATCTACAGGTCCGACCTGTACCGGGCCGCCATGGCGCTCTGAGCGGCAGCAGACGCCACGCGCATTTCGTCATTCGGCCGTTGCCGGGATGCGGCGGATCGGGAACGTTGCCAGGTCTCGGCCGTTGTCGCTTCGCCATGCCCGGATGCCGTAAACTCGATACCGAATCGTCGACATCGCATCCGCGCAGCCGGATCGAGCTCCGACGCTATGTTCGTCGCGGCGCCAAGGCTCCGCGCGCCAGCAACGACAACCGCCGTGCCGGCGGTGTCCCGTCCTGGTATTGGGTCCTCGTGGCCGGCGCTATGCCGACCCTGGGCCTGCTGGCGATGCTCTCGACCCTGATCTGAATCGCATCGGGTATCTGACCCGAACCGGTGGGCAGTTCGCTGCTTCTCCGCCCTTGCGAGTAGAGCGGAGCAACCCATCGTGGGCCGCTCTCCAAGCGTATCGGACCCTTACGTGGCTTCGCTCCGCCCGCAATGGCGGCGGAGGGCGATGCCGCTGCCGTCTGTTCACGTTTGCAAAGACCGCCGGGACGCCAGTTCGGCCGCCACGGCGATGATCGTTTAAGCGACCACCCGCCTGCTTTTTATGCAGTGCAATGCACCACGCTTCAGCGTGCAAGGCCTTCTAGGCTACCGAAATTTATTTCGCAATCAGAACACCTTACCGATGCGGATCGTGCTTGGCACAGGATCTGCTTGATAGCTCGCGTCCGTCAACGGCGACGGGCAGCGCCGTCAGCGAGGCCGCTGATCCGGTTCTCCTGCGGCAGAAGCCTGCCCCGGGGGATGACCGGCAGCGGCTTTTTCGTGGGCGGTCCGCCGACGATCCTGCACTCGAGGTTCCCGACGCGATCGAGAGATGGCGACATCCCCAATGGATACCAGCGCACACGATTCGCGCGCCGAGACCGGCCTTCCACGCGAGCGGCTCGTCGTCGTTGGCAACGGCATGGCCTCGCTCCGCTTCCTGGAGCGCCTGACCGAAGGGTCGCCCGGCCGCTTCGACGTGACCTGCGTCGGCGCCGATCCGAAGGCTGCCTATAACCGGGTCCTGCTGTCCTCGCTGCTGGGTGGCGAAGTCGACGAGGCGGCCTGCGAATTCCGCGGCCTCGACTGGTACGCGGCCCACGGCATCCGCCTGATCACCGGCGCCCCGGTCACCCAGATCGACCGTGAGAACGGGTTGGTGATCGTGGGAGAGACCCACGTTCTGCCCTTCGACAAGCTCGTGCTGGCGGTGGGGTCCCTGCCGATCCGCCTGCCCAAGCCCGGCATGGACCTCCCCGGAGTGATCACGTTCCGCGACCTCGCCGACGTGGCGGCGATCCGCAAGGTCGCCGTGCAGCACGCCCGGGCGATCGTCATCGGCGGCGGCCTGCTCGGGCTGGAGGCCGCGGTCGGCCTGGCACGGCTGGGGGTCGACACGACCCTGCTCCACGTCATGGACCGGTTGATGGAGCGCCAGCTCGACCATCACGCCGCGGGGCTGGTGAAGCGGGCCATGGAGGCCCGCGGCGTGCGGGTGCTGCTCAAGGCCGACACCGCCCGGGTCGAGGGTGACGGCCGGGTCGAGCGCCTGATCCTGGCCGACGGGACCGTACTCCCAGCCGACCTCGTGGTGATGTCCGTGGGGGTGCGCCCCTCGGTTGCCCTGGCGCAGGGGGCGGGGCTGGAGATCGGCCGCGGGATCAAGGTCGACGACCGGATGACCACCTCGGACGCCAACGTCTTCGCCCTCGGGGAATGCGCCGAGCATCGCGGCCTGATCTACGGGCTGGTCGAGCCGGCCTACGAGCAGGCCGACACCCTGGCCCGCCACCTCGCCGGCCAGAGCGCCGCCTATGCCGGCACGTCGCTCGCCACCAGCCTCAAGGTCTCCGGGCTGCCGGTCTTCTCCGCCGGCCTGGTGGACACCCCCGAGGATGCCGAGGCGATCGTCCTGTCCGATCCCGGCGCCGGGCTCTACCGCAAGCTGCTGGTGCGGGACGGCCGGCTGATCGGTGCCGTGTTCGTGGGCGACATCGCCGAGCAGGGCGCCTGTAAGGGCCTGATCCGCTCCGGCGATCCGGTCGAGAACCTCGATGATCTGATGTTCGGGCGCCCGGCGCCCGAGCAACTGGCTGCTTAGTTCCCCGGCCGATCGGCAGGGGAACTAAGCCTTTGATTTTACACGCTCGCTTACGCCTAACCGGCATCCACTTCGGCGGCGAGCGATCCAGGGAGGCGCAGATGGCCGAGACCACCCCACAGACCGCCCCGGACGGCTTCAACCCCGAGCAGAAGCGCTACCTCGAAGGCTTCGCCTCGGGCGTCGCCGCGGCCCGCCTGACCGGCGGCCTGGCGATCGGGCAGGGCCCGGCCGCGCCGGCCGAGCCCACCGGGCCGGATGCGATCCACATCAAGGCGCAGGACAAGACCGTCAAGGATGGCGGCAAGCTCTGCGAGCAGGAGAAGTGGAAGCGCGCCGAGAACCCGTTCGACGGCCATAACCGCCTGATCGCCGATGCCGCCGCCGGCAAGCAGCCGAAGCCCGAGGACAATTTCCGCTGGCGCTACCACGGCCTGTTCTGGGTCGCCCCGAACCAGGTCAGCTACATGGCCCGCCTGCGGATCCCCAACGGCATCCTGCACCATTGGCAATTCGCGGGCGTCGCCGACCTCGCCGACCGGCACGGCGGCGGCTACGTCCACGTGACGACGCGCGCCAACCTGCAGGTGCGCGAGATCGGCCCCGAGCACGCCCAGCCGTTCCTGGACGGGCTCGTGGATATCGGCCTCACCGCCCGCGGCTCGGGGGCCGACAACATCCGCAACGTCACCGGCTCGTCCACCGCCGGCATCGACAGCCAGGAGTTGCTGGATACCCGCCCGCTGGCGAAATCCTGGAACAACTGGATCATCAACGACCGCTCGCTCTACGGCCTGCCACGCAAGTTCAACGTTGCCTTCGACGGCGGCGGCGTGATGCCGACCCTGGAGGAGACCAACGATATCGGCTTCCAGGCGATCGAGGTTCTGGACGGCGCCGCGGTGGCCGCGGGCGTCTACATGCGCCTCGTGCTCGGCGGCATCTCCGGCCATCGGGACCTCGCCCGCGACACCGGCATCGTCCTGAAGCCCGAGGATTGCAACGCGGTCGCGGACGCGATCATCCGGGTGTTCATCGAGAACGGCGACCGGACCAACCGCAACAAGAGCCGGATGAAGTACGTCCTCGACGCCTGGGGCTTCGACAAGTACATCGCCGCCGTCGAGGACAAGCTGGGCCGCAAGCTCGACCGGGTCGATCCCGCCCATGTGGCGCCGCGCCGGCCCACCGACCGGTTCGCCCATGTCGGCGTCCACGCCCAGAAGCAGCCCGGCCTCAACTGGATCGGTGTCGTCCTGCCGGTAGGCAAGATGACCAGCGACCAGGTCCGGGCGCTGGCCGAGATCGCCCGCGACTGCGGCGACGGCCAGATCCGCCTCACCGTCTGGCAGAACTTTATTTTTTCAGGGATTCCGGATGCGAAGGTGTCCGAGGTCGAGAGCCGTATCCTCGAACTCGGCCTGACCACCAAGGCGGCCGGCATCCGCTCCGGCCTCGTCGCCTGCACCGGCGCCCGGGGCTGCAAGTTCGCCGCCTCCGACACCAAGGGCCACGCGCTGATCATCGCCGACCATGTCGAGCGCACCGTCACCGAGCTCGACGTGCCGGTGAACGTTCACCTCACCGGCTGCCACCATTCCTGCGCCCAGCACTACATCGGCGATATCGGGCTGATCGGCGCCAAGGTGGTCGTCTCGGAGGAGGGCGACACCGTCGAGGGCTACGACATCGTGGTCGGCGGCGGCTTCGCCGAGAACCCGAAGATCGGCACCGAGATCTGGAAGGCCGTGAAGGCCGAGGACGCGCCGTTCCGGGTCGAGGCGCTGCTGCGCACCTACCTGGCCCGCCGGGAAAGCCCGGACGAGAGCTTCCAATCCTTCACCGCCCGCACTGGCGCCGAAGCCCTGCGGGACGCCGCCGAGGAACAGCCCGCCCTGAAGGCCGCCGCATGACCCAGCACGTCGCGCCCCCCCTCGTCCTGATCCCCGAGACCGCGCCCTTCGACGCCGACCAGCGCTCGTGGCTCTCGGGCTACTTCGCGGCCCTGCTCGGCCCCGCCGTGACGGGAGCCACCGCCCTCGCTCCCGGC